>MGRL01000107.1 GCA_001798165.1 Deltaproteobacteria bacterium RIFCSPHIGHO2_02_FULL_43_33 | reverse complement strand
TTTCACACCTCCTTAGGTTTTAAGGTTCTATTATAACCTAACCTTTCGGTGTGTCCGCTATTTCGGGGGAAGGGCATCAGAACCCCCACCGGACTTTTTAACCCACAGTTCATTTCCATCTGCATCATATTTTATTGTAACAGATAGAGCGCATCTACATATATTCGGGTCATGGCTATATCCTGTTACATATACATTACTTAAAGAATCTACTACAATGCCACTAGGACGGTCTCTATAATCCCCATCGTACTTCCTAACCCATAATTCATTGCCATTTGCATCATACTTTACCGTAACAAAATCGGCGAAAAAAGATTCTCCAGAACCGCTATTGCTCCACCCTGTTACATATACATTGCCTGAGAAATCTATTGCAATGTCCACAGGATGGTCATAATGTCCACCATCGTATTTCATAAGCCACTCCTGTATAACCTCCTGGGCCAAAACATTACAGGTGGAAAGTATCGTCAAGAAAACATATGCCACAAAGATTTTCTTTTTCATATCCTGCTCCTTTAAATATATTAAAGACCATTATCTTATCCAAAAACAAAACCACGCTCTTCCTAAATGGAAGGAACATATATACCCCTCTTATCCGCTTTTTTCATACCATGGAATATCCTCCCCGTTACATATTTTTCACAACATCCTGTTTTATTCTACTCCCTACTTTCGGCTTGCATTCAAACGCCAATTATGCAAATCTTCAAGAACGATGCTATCTATAATCATCCCTGCCTACAATGAAGAGAAAAGAATTGCCGCTGCCATTACAAAGATTCTGCATTATCTATCTGTCAAAGATTTTCCATGGGAAATAATTTTGGCGGACGACGGCTCTATTGACAGGACGTTAGATGTTGCAAGAGAAATAATAAAAAGCAATCTTACTGTTATTAAAAATCCAGTCAATCAAGGTAAAGGCTCTTCTGTCAAAAAGGGTGTATTGGCCTCAAATGCTGAAGTAATACTCTTTTCTGACGCAGACCTTTCAACAGCATTAAAGAACTGGACAAGATACTACCCTTGATTAACAAAGGTTATGACATTGACCTCAACGGCTGCAAGGTCAAAACCAGTAGATGTGTCAGAATATGTGATTATAAGAAGTTTGGACATAAGCTAATAGGCAATAGGCAATGAGCAATAGGATTTTACCTATAACCTATCGCCTCTTGCCTATTGCCTGTCTTTAAATGATAAACCTCTTTACCTCAATTGCAGGCATGTCAAAAACCTTTGCCCTGATAATAAGCCTCAAATTTTTTATCTCTCTTATCTTTTTATAAATAAAGCAGATAGCAAGGGCAATGCTTAGTGGCTCTATGACAGCAAGTTTGCACATGTTTTGCCTTGTCAATTCTTCAAGCTGTTCTTCCAGAAAGAATGCCTCATCAGGGTCTATTGCGCTGATTATCTTTCTCCAATGTCTATCTTTTACTCCATCTATAAGGCCTTGCAGAAGTTCTTTTCTGTCCTTGCCTTTAGCAAGTTTTAAGAAATCATCCCTATCAATCCTATTTCCGCCTTCAAGAAAATAGCTGTTCATGTTGGCAGGATACAGTCCTTCTCCGGATAGTTTCAAGAGTGTTGATAGATTTATACTATCTATCCTCTCTTGTATAAAACGTCTCACTATCTTTTTATTTATATCATGACCTCCTGCAGAAGAAAGGCAGTGCTCAGGCACAAAACGATCGAGGGCGAGTTCAAGGACCATGAGATGTCTTTCCCGCATATACTGCTGAATAACACCTCTTAGCGGCCTTGCATACGGGCTTCCCCATGTAGAAAGGAGATTGAGAATGTCTTTTATATCCTTCTGCTGGTTTAATTCTTTCAGGGCAGCCTCATCCATTTCACCTGCCGGAATAAGAATAGATATGCTTTCATCAGGCGAAATTCCCTTATCTCTCGCCCTTACTATAGCCTTTACGTTATATACTTCCCAAATAGAAAATACGGCCTGAAGGATTGTCCATGCAGAAACTGGGGCATAAATCCACACTCTTTTAAATATGCTCGCAAGATTTCCTCTCAGTCCGCCTTCTAAAATATCTGCTCCATTCTTATATCTCGCTGCAGCTATCTCTATATCCCGCGCATAAATCGTTTCTTTAAGGCGCGTTGTCAGGCCTTTCATATCCGTTGCGCTGATAAGTTCATCATATTGCGCCTTATCAATAAGTTCTCCATTCCATGCCCTTATTCGCGCATTAAGGTAGCTTAAGTCCATGTCACTTTGCTCCATTAAAAAATGCAAGAGGCTGGAGGTTAGAGGAGAGAGGCTTTTGCCTCAAACCTCAATCCTCACACCTCAAACCTCATTTTTCATTCTGCGCTAAGCAATGTCCTATCAATCATTGACACAAGCTCCGGCCTTGCCTTTTCTAATCTTGAATCAAGTGTATTTACTATCTTGTATTTTTTATCCTTACTCATCATAATAATGCCTGGCGGCATATTGCCTGCCTCATCAGCAATGAGTTCGCAGTTAGTATCGTTAAAACCTTTCAAAAACAGCATATCTTCTTTTAACACTATGATTACGCCCTTTTCCCCTTTCATATAAGTGCGCCATTGTTCTCTTGTCTCCTTTAAAAGCCTTTCGAATATCTTTGAATAATCTTTATTGCTGCGCACCCTCTTTAACCTATCAGATGCCTTTTCAAAAACCCCCGCAATTGCAAGTTGTCTCTCTTTAAGCATGACCTCATTTGTATACAATCTTGCATTGGCCAGCATCTTCACCCTTTCTGAATCCATAGAGGCCTTTGCCCTTTCAAACCTTTCCCTCTTAAACCTCTCCTGCCCTTCTATTGCCGCTTTTACAATGGCCTCTGCCTCCTGCCCGGCATTTTCAAGAATAGCAGTGCATTCCCGTCTTGTATCCTCTTCAAGCGCTTTTAACAGTTCTTTTTCACTCATAATTGGTTGAATGGCGAAATAGAGAATTATACTCAGCGACATAAATTTGTAGTCTGCCGATTTATCGGCGATTTTAAAATACGCCCATAAATGGGCAAACTACATCTGCTTATTTTTGTCGTCCACTATAGTGAATTAGAAAAAGACCCAATCTCTAATCTCTAATTCTCTAATCAACTTATCTAAGAAAGTATAAGATAGGCTATCACAAACCCAAGTATCACCATAGTTTCCGGAATAGCTATTAAGATAATTATGATGCCGCTCAGCTCAGGCTTTTCTGCCACAGCCCCGGCTCCGGCAGAGCCTATCTTGCTTTGCGCCCACGCGGTTGCCAGCGCAGGGATTGCTATAGCCATGGCCGCAGCCAATGCAATAAGAGCTTTTTCCATAAACACCTCCCATGATTAGAGTCAAAGAGTCAAAGAGTCAGAGAGTCAAAGGGTTAAAGAGGCACAGTTTTTACTCTGACTCTCTGATACTCTGACTCTTTGACTCTTATTTTCCTGTTTTCTTAAACGGTTCATATCTTCTTCCGCCTGTTTGATAGAACTTACTGAAAAATTCCACATAGTGTAGTCTTAAGGATTGTATGCTTGGGCTCAGTATACCGAGGAATATATTTATAGTATGGATTAGGCCGGCTATAAGTATGCCGAGGATAACATTGCCTGTTAAACCGCCCAGCTTATTTGCCACCATAGCCAATGCCACAGATGCAGTTCCGATAGCCATGATACGGGCATAGGAAAGGATATTGCCTATGGACTTCAGAACCTCCAAAGGGCCTATAATACCTTCCAGCAGTGTAAGAATAATAAATGCTGCCAGCATAACCAGAACGCTCGGCGTAATCATCTCTTTAGGAAGATACTCTGCTAAAACAGCCAGTATAATAATCAGGGTAAACAGCAATATCAACATTGATGCCTTTGCCAAGGCCTCTTTACCTTTGCCCCTGTGAATATAATTTACTATAGCAAGCATGAGGCCAAGGGTTACATGGCCCAGGCCTATTCCAATGGATAGCAGAAGAAATACCTTCATAGCCTTTAATCTGTCAAAGATTATTGGATGAAGCAGGCCAAGCCTTTCTCCAAGGTCGCCAAAGAATTCTCCAAAGAGTATGCCAAACACTATCGCAAACAGGCTTGAAATAACAAAGATGGAAGCAAGGTTAGATATATACTCTTTTGTCTTATACAGTTTCTTAAGATAAAGACTTAGAAAAAAAAGTATTATACCGTATCCAATATCGCCAAGTATAAGCCCGAAAAAGGTTGGAAAAAATAAGGCAAGATACGGCGTGGGGTCTACGGAACCATATTTAGGCGGCGGCAGGACTCTCAAAAAAATCTCAAACGGTCTTAAAAGTTTTGGGTTCTTTATATAAACAGGGATTAAATCTATCTCATCCTCTCTTACCTGTATCTCCCTGACTATAACCCTGTCGCCAAATCTATTACTGACAGTGCTGGAAAGGATATTAAATTTCTCCTTCGGAATCCAACCAACTATCACAAAGGTAAACCTTGTATGGGCGCAGTATGCAAGGGCCTTTAGCTCATCAATGGTATCCCGCAAAAGCCCCATCAATCTTTCAAGGGTTTTATACCACTTTTCTGATAACGCATTTAATTTATTATCAATATCGCTCACCAAAGCCGGCACATCTTCCCTTCTCCTTACCATATTCTTAAGCGCATCAAAGAGCGTCATCTCAGCATATCTCTCTGGAAGTTTTATCTCTGATATCGCCTCGCTTGAGATAAGCGCCTTAATCTTTGCATCGTATTTCTTTGGATAGGTAATGACGACACCGACTATATCTTTATCTATATCCTTTACAAAAAGCTGATATTTATCTTCTGTAATGCGGCTTATCTCAGTTTCAAGCAAAGGTATAATGTCTTCTTTTGCCCTGTCAATGGTAATGCCCATTGTTTCAAAGCTATTAATACCTTTTAGTTTTGCCACTAAGGGCGCAATGCCTTTTAATATCTTTTCATATCTTTCAATAGATGAAATTTCTTCTGAAAGCCCTGCCCTTTCAGCGTGCAGACCCCTGACTTCTTGTTCTAAACTATCCACTTTATCCAGAAAGGCATTAGATGTGATGTCTGCCAAAAGCACAGGTATTATGCCTTCTACCATTTCTTCTGCCTTTGCCGCAGGCAGAAGCATATATATGCCTTTAAGCCGGCCCAATACCTTCTCAAGCCTTTCCTTGAGCAGCGCCTTTTCCCTTTCAATAGGCTCTCTTTTTAAGTAAGTATCTTCAAGGCTGATTCTACTTGGTATGCTCTCTATATGCACAATACCAAGCTCATGAAGCGCCTTTATAACTTCGCCCAACAGGCCTTTTGAGCCAATGAGCTGAATCTTGCTCATTACTTTTATCATAAGTCGCTATGCTCCATTGCAAAATAAAAATTGAAAAGTGTAAATTGCAAATTTAAGTTCTTTCAATTTTACATTTTTCAATTTACAATCTTCAATTTTCAATGCTTACCCTCAAGTATATAACTAACCGCTATCTCAACTGCCTTTTCCTCTCTTTCTTCTGATAGTCTTCTTAAATCCTGAGCCTTTTTTGCAGCATCTTGCTTTATAGCCTCTGCCTCTTTATTTATCTTTTCCAGCTCACTTCTTTTATACTCTTCCAATATATCGCCGCTCTCTTTTGACATGGATAGCTTTATCTCTTCTGTCCTGCGTAAGGCATCTTTCTTGATTTGCGATGCCTTTTCCCTGGCCTCTCTAAAAAGATTCTCCAGCTCTTCCTCTTTTTGCTTTAAAGATTCCATTACATCTAATTCAGTCATCTTGCCCCTCTTCTGGTTCTTCTTTGGCCTCTTCGGCTTCTACAGAATATTTCCCATCCGCCCACTTTCCAAGGTCTATAAGGCTGCACCTTTCCGAACAGAAGGGTCTGAAGGGATTACCTTCCCATTCGGCTTCCTTGCCGCATATGGGACATTTAATCTTTTTAATTGCCCGCATAGTTTTCTGGAAATATGGTTAGCCTCAAAGAGTCAGAGAGTCAAAGTTTTCACTCTGACTTTTGGATGCTATGGCGCTTTGACACTCTGTAAAAGATATGCCTCCATAAATTCATCTAATTTCCCGTCAAGCACTGGTTCAATATTTCCTGTCTCAAAACCTGTTCTGTGGTCTTTAATCAAGCGGTATGGCTGCATTACATAAGAGCGAATCTGGCTGCCCCATGTAATCTCTTTTTTTTCCTTATGAAATTTATCCATCTTCTCTTCCTGCTCTTTAAGCTTCAGATCATAAAGCCTTGACCTGAGTAACTTCATTGCCAGCTCTCTATTCTTATGCTGGCTTCTCTCTGCCTGACACTGCACTATAATGCCGGTCGGTATATGCGTTATCCTCACAGCAGTCTCTACCTTGTTTACATTCTGGCCGCCTGCCCCGCCTGCCCTGAATGTATCAATCTTGAGTTCAGCATCTTTTATATCTATCTCAATATCATCCTCAATCTCCGGATAGACAAATACAGAGGCAAAGGATGTGTGCCGCCGCTGATTCGCATCAAAGGGTGAAATTCTCACAAGGCGGTGCACCCCCACCTCTGCCTTCAGATAACCATAGGCATAATTACCCTCCACGGTAAATGTGGCGCTTTTTATGCCAGCCTCTTCACCTTGCTGATAATCAGCAACCTCCACTTTGTAGCCCTTTTTCTCAGCCCATCTGGTATACATCCGGAGAAGTATCTCTGCCCAGTCCTGCGCCTCAGTACCGCCAGCGCCCGGATGAATGGCAACAATGGCGCTGAGCCTGTCATGCTCTTTGCCAAGCATTCTCTGGACATCCAGATGATGTATTCCTTTTTCTACTTCCGCAAGTTTTTCCTCTGCCTCTTTTGCAGTCTCAGGGCTATTCTCTGAAATGGCAAGTTCCAGCAGAACAGATGCATCCTCTGCGGTATTTTCAACGTTGACAACTGAGGCAATCTCTGCCTTAAGGGCTGCCTGAGATTTAAGAATCTTCTGGGCCTCATCCGCATTTTCCCACAGGGCTGGATTTGAAGCAGTCTTTTCAATCTCAGCTAATTTTTTTAATTTTGAATCTACGTCAAAGATAACCTCGTAGTTCTGACACTCTGCCTTGTAACCCCTTTAATCTTTCCTGAATTTCTTCAAACATAATATTTTCCTTTCTATTAAGTTATTAATCATCTCATACGGCGGGCTATGATAATACAAACGAATTAAATAAAGTTACATCATACAAACGCAAGAAATGGTTTTAGACAAGGCGGACGACGAGGAAAACCGCAGGCATACTAATTGTAGTATGTTGAGGATTTTCCGAGGAGTCCAACGCAGTATAAAAACATTTATTGCGTTTGTATTAGTTAAATGTTCAGAGTGAAACATTATAGCGTGAGGCATACAATACACGCCATAACGCTATAAACGCTACAAACGCAATACATCCTATTGCAAACACATCCCCATAGCGCGCATAGAATGTAATTGCGTTATCTTTTTTTACCTTTATATCTTCTACCATACTCGCGGTTGTAAAAATACTGCTTTTTAACCGAACCCTGCCAATAGGGTCAATGACGCCGCTTATGCCTGTGTTGGCTGCTCTGACCAAAAACACCTTATTTTCTACGGCGCGAAATACTGATTGTGAAAAATGCTGATATGGCGCTGATGTCCTGCCGAACCATGCGTCATTTGTCATATTTATTAAAAAACCAGCGCCTTCTTTTATGAATCCTCTTGCAAGCTCCGGGAATATCGATTCAAAACATATCAACACACCAAAACTATTATCATTGAATTCAAGGGGCTTGAGCCATTTTCCTGGAGTAAAATCACCCACGCCAACCACAAGCTTATGGATAAAAGGCAGATACTGTTTGAATGGCACATACTCACCGAATGGGACAAGATGGATTTTATCATATCTCCCGATAATTTCACCTTTTGGCGAAATAAGAAAGGCGCTGTTATAATATTTTATTCCATTACCAAAACCAAGCCCGTATGCAGGACTGCCTGTCAATAAATAGGTGTTAGTCTTCTTTGGCACATCAAATATCTGAGAGCTCAATTCTTTAGCAGATTGAAGATAGAATGGAACTGCTGTCTCAGGCCAGACGATTAACTTCACATCTTGCTTTGCCAAATCAAGGCTTAAGTTTTTGTAAATCTCTACTGTTTTTTTCTGAAAAGAGGCATCCCATTTACTGCCCTGGTCAATATTGCCCTGGGCAATGCCAATCTTTAAAGCTTCCCAATTTTGAGAAGCTTCATCTATCTGAGAAATCCTTAAAAAGCCGTAAGCTAAAACTAATATAAGAGCAACAAAAACGACAAGCCCCTCTTTAAGAGGGAATTTCTTCTCCCTTTTTAACCAATAAGAAAGCATAAGAAATATAAACAGATTACCAATAACTATCAGGAAAGATACACCATATACGGCTGTAATATCTGCTATCTGGATTAGCGGCAGAAACGAAGACTGGGAATAGCCTAAGAGGACCCATGGAAATCCTCCTAAAATCATATTAGCCCTTATATACTCAATACCTGCCCAGGCTGAAGGAATAAACAGAAGCTTCACCAATAAACTTCCGCGAGATGACGTTATAGAAATGAGAAGCCCAAATGAAGCATAAAAGAGACTCAAACATACGACAAGCAAGAGGAGTATAAAAATACTGGCAATAACAGGAACCCCGCCATAATTGCTCATTGAATTTACAACCCAATAGACAGTACCGAGAAAAAATACAATACCCCAAAGAAGGCCAAGTAAGAATGGGGTGGAAACGAGAAATGAAAAGCGGGAAATGAGGGATAAAAAAAGAGAGTTCTCTGATTTTTCATTTCTTAAGTTTCTCATTTCTGTCTTTCTGCCATCCAATGCAAAAAAGAACGGCACCATGCCAACCCATGCAAGAAAACCAATATCAAGCGGTGGAAATGCTGCAATAAGCAATGCACTTGAAAGTATGGTCAATAAAATAGCTCTACTCATTTTATTTTGATATTACAGAAAAGATATGGAATATAAGGAAGGTTAGACCTGTTCCCATAAGGGCGCCGAGAAGTATCTCAAATTTTGTATGTATGCCTCCTATTAAACGGCTGTGGCTTACCATGAGTGCCATAATAAAAGTGAAAAGCATAACAAGCGGGTTCAGGGTCAAAAGAACCACTGATGTCCAGAGGGAAAAGGCTACAGCAGCGTGACCGCTCGGCATGCCGCCGTGAAGCGGAGTACCCTTCCCCCAATATGCCTTTGATGCAACAACGCTTATGAGAACAATCAGCAGCGCTACTATCGCAATATGGCCGGCAAATCCCTTGCCGGTTCGCAAACTTATTGAGATGGGGTCAATGAGATACTTGGAAAATATAACATAGCTCATAATGAATACGCCAATAGACGATATAAGAACAGCGCCTGCTGAAACATCTTTTGCAACCTTGGCAAGCGCATGATATTTCTTGCCGCAAACAATGTCTATCGTGGTTTCAATAGCTGTATTTACCAGTTCCGCAAATAACAGTATTACAATAGAGATTGAAAAAAGCACAAATTCTATTGCAGGGAGATTTAAGATAAGGCTCAAAAACAACGCAGCTGCCGCTACAGCAAAGAAATATCGTATATGCCTCTGGTGTTTCACCGCATAGATAATCCCTTCTATTGCGCAGTTGAGGCTCTCAAACACATTTCTTGGTTTTATAAGTTCTTTCTCTTCTTCCAATGTGCAACCTCCGGTTTCAAATAAACAGAATTCAGCAGCCAGAAGTCAGAAGTCAGAGTGAATGACCCCGCCTACAAGGCGGGGCATCAAAAACCAAAAATCTCCCTCCCCTCCCTTGACGGGAGGGGACAAAGGGGAGGGTGAAACTTTCAATCAATCACCCCCACCCTACCCTCCCCCGTCAAGGGGGAGGGAATTAATAAGGATGCCATTCATCCCCTTGCACAGCAAGGGGTATTCTGGCATGATTTCATAAAATCAGTTTTTCTTCTGGATTCTGAATTCTGGCTCCTGACTGCTTTTTTTATATCCTTGCATTTTGCATCTTGCGGTCTTTAAAAATCTTTCCTCCTCTTTTCTCATCTTCATAGCCTCTTTATTCTCTCTTTCATGGTCAAAACCAAGAAGATGGAGTATGCCATGAATTAACAGTCTCACTATCTCTTCATAAAGAGCTATGCCATTTTCCTTAGCCTGGATTTTTGCGGTTTCTATTGATATGACAACATCGCCTAAAATAATAGGGTGTGGGCTGCCTGCCCCCGAATGCTTGTATCTGGGGTGGGATGCGGGATGCGGAGAAATCTTTTTCCACCTCCTACCCCCTACTCCCCACTTCCCATCTTTTCCATACATGGGAAACGAAAGGACATCCGTCGGGCTATCCTTTTTTAAATATCTCTTGTTCAGCTCCTGAATGCCATTATCATCAGTCAAAAGAAGGCTCAGTTCCGCATCATCACGCTCCAAACCTTTTAATATCTCCCTCGCCTGTTTCTTTATCAACTTGAGATTTACCCTTATCTTTTGTTGATTTTGTATCAATACCTTCAATAAATCCCTCCTTGCCATACATATCATCTGCTAATTCCGGATATTCTATCCTCTGATGGAACATCCCGCTAAGAGACCTAACAAAGCTCTCGGCAACGGCATTCAGGTCTTTGAGTGTCAATTCGCACTCATCGAATTGGCCGTCTGCAAATATCCTGTTTATTATCTTTTGAACCATAGCGCGAATCTTATCAGGCTTTGGGTCAGGAATAGTCTTTGACGCTGCCTCTACTGCGTCAGCCAACATAACAAGCCCGGCCTCCTTGCTCCTTGGCTTGGGGCCAGAGTATCTAAAATCAGCCTCATTTGCCTCATGTATCTTTATCCCCTCTGTGCCCTTTGCCTTGTGATAAAAGTAGCTTATCAAAGATGTGCCATGATGCTGCTGGATAATGTCTGTAATCTCTTCGCCAAGCCTATGCTGATTTGCAAGGTTTACGCCTTCTTCCACATGTGATATGAGTATCTGGACGCTCCTATCAGGGGCAAGGGTGTCATGTCTGTTTTCTCCACGCATATTCTCTATAAAATAGAGCGGGGTTTTCATCTTTCCGATATCGTGATAATAGGCGCTCACCTTTGCCAAAAGAGGGTTGGCATTGACTGCCTCGGCTGCTGCCTCTACCATGCTTCCGATGATAATGGAATGGTGGTATGTGCCGGGGGCATGAAGCGCAAGCTCTTTTAACAGCGGATGGTCCATCCTCGCCAATTCAAGATGCCGTATGTTTGTAGTATATCCAAAAATAATTTCAAACACAGGCGCAATACCAGTAACTATCACCGCTGTTATCTGGCCGCCAATGAATCCAAATATAAGGCTGACCGCATCATCTTTCAAAGACCAGCTGCCGTTGAGTATGATAATGCTTATAAGGGTAAGCACATTTACGCCGCCCAGTATCAGGCCTGCCCTTGTTATCGTAGCCCTTTGCGTGGCGTGGCGCACTCCCTTGGCTGCTATAATCCCACCAATAAAAAAGTATGCTGCAAGGCCAAGATTTCCTTCTAAAAACATGCCTGATATCAGGCTTATCACTGCCGCAAAGACCATGGCGGTCTCTGAATTCAGAAAAAGCCTGACTATCATTGGGCCGGCAGCGACCGGTAAAAGATAGAGATATGCATAAAAGGGAATAACAGGGAATGCAGTTTCAATAGATTTGGCAACAAATAAAGATATCCTGACCAATATCATAACTGCTGTCAGGACAACACCCATGAGAAGCACATCCTTGGATGATGAGGCAAATTTTCTTATATTCCATGCAGAAAATGTATATGCAGTATAAAAGAGGATAAGACTGAGAAGGAAACTGCCAATCGCTGATATGAAGAATCCTTTATTATAAGAAGTCTGCTGGACTACCTTCAGCTTTTTAATCGTGCTTTCGGTAACCCTGTCTCCTGCCCTGACTACAATCTCTCCCCTTTTTATATCCACATCCTGCGTCTGAATATCATGGCTGGCCCTGACATTTATAACAGCGATATCTCCAACCTTATATGAATAATCTAAGAGCGAAATGTTGGTAGAAAATAAAAGGGCCAAGATGCCGCTTACCAATACGGCAATGGCCCATTTCTGAAAAACAGGGGATTTAATCGCAGGCGGAGGCATAGCGCCCATCACTGAACGAGCAGGCTCTTTATGCCCCATCATACCCCGCCTTCAACATCGTCTTCCACCTTCTTTCTATTTCTGCCCTCATATGCCTTTATGATATCCTGAACCAGCGGATGCCTTACTACATCTTTTTCTGTAAAAGAGGCAAACCCTATTCCTTCAACACCTTGCAGTATCTTCTGAGCCTCAACCAAACCTGACGGCTTTGCAAGGGGGAGATCTATCTGGGTTATGTCGCCTGTTACCACTGTCCTTGAACCCAATCCTATCCTTGTAAGGAACATCTTCATCTGTTCGCTTGTTGTATTTTGAGCCTCATCCATTATCACAAATGAATCATTCAAAGTTCTGCCTCTCATGAATGCCAATGGCGCAACCTCTATTGTCCCTCTTTCTATAAGCTTCTCCGCCCTTTCAAAATCAATCATATCATGGAGGGCGTCATACAGAGGCCTCAGATACGGATCAATCTTTGCAGCCAGATCGCCTGGCAAGAATCCGAGTTTTTCCCCTGCCTCTACAGCAGGGCGGGTAAGTATTATCCTGTCCACCTCATGTTTGGAAAGCGCTGCAACTGCCATTGCCATTGCCAGATATGTCTTTCCTGTTCCAGCCGGCCCTATTCCAAAGACAATGTCATATTTTCTTATGGTATCTATATATCTCTTCTGTGCCGGGCTTTTGGGCGAGATAATCTTTTTCTTGAAAGAGATATAGATGGTGTCCATGAACATATCTGAAAGATTGGTATCCTTGTCTATCTCAATTGCCCTTATTGCATAGTCTATATCTGTTGGATGGATGGCATATCCTTTTTTCATGAGTTCACATAATTCAAGAAGCACCTTTTCCGCTATCTGAATCTTTTCACCTTCCCCTCGGATTGACACAACATTCCCTCTCGTATCAAGCTTTACGCCAAGCTTTTTTTCCAAACGCTTAAGGTTATCACCAGTCTCGCCAAAGAGGGCAACTGCAATGGCGTTATCCTCTATGGTAATCTGCTTTAGGGCTTTTGTTTCTATGTTTAACAAGATTGAACTCCGTAAAGACAGGCGATGGGTTATAGGCTATAGGAAAATTCTATGCCCATAGTCTTCCCCTATAGCCCCTTGCCCATAGCCTTTATTTACTTAAACTCCATTTTTCCTAAACCAAGCAATATCAATGTCCGGGAAAAGTTCATCCCTCTTCTGGCACATATCAAGAAAGTTCTTATCATTCTGCGAAATCTCTTTGCCTTCTCCCTTCATCCTTGCAATTTCAGCAAGCCTTTTAAAATCCTCATAGTGCCGGACAATCCTTGCCTCTGCATAATCCTTTGCAGAAAATGTGCTTATCAGAAATTGCCAGTCAGAGGCCTGAAGTATGAGAAGTTCTCTCGCAGCCTGTTTTAAAATTTCCTGAAGCAGTGTGTCTTCTTTTCTATCCCCATATTTTTTTGCAAGTTTTATCATCTCTTCCTCTGCCTCGTAGATATGCTTCCATGTCCACTGATTCATATCATTGAGCCATATCCAGTGATAGCCGCCCTCACCCCACGAACCTTCGGGCAAAGAGATAACCTCCGTCGGCCTTTGCTTATCAAGATATTCGCCGGCAGTTACCAAATCTATGCTGCCGTCAAGATGGACATTCTTTATCACATTATAAAGCCACTCAGGGCCTTCAAACCACCAGTGGCCGAAAAGTTCTGCGTCATAGGGAGATACTACTATGCCAGGCTCTTTTGCAGTCTTGAGATAAGCGCTGAGATTAGCCTTTATGAGCTCCTTAAAATGACCTGCATGTTCAGAGATTCTTGAATTGGCATCTTCTGGATTATATTCTTTCTTATCAGCAAGGTCAGCCTTTGCGCTTGTAACCTTCCAGTATTTCATGCCGCCGGGAAATCTCTTTTTATGAAAATCAAGATAGCTGCCGTCCCCCGGATAACCCCACTCGCCGCTCCATACCTGAAGGCCTGTTTTAGGATCCCTGGTAAACACAGCTACCGGCATCTTCCCCTCAGCAATGCCAACCCAGTATGCTTTATATGGCGTTTTTTCCGTGCTCTCCGGCAATGGCTTATACTGCTCAGCGAATCTTGCCCAGAGATTCTGTAAGGCCTCAAATCTGTCAAGATAAACGCCAATTGCCTTCCCGCCCTTTAAAAGATGCGCATCGATAAAGAAATATTCAATGTGATTTTCGCTTAAAAATTCTTCAACACCCTTTCTTGAATACGGCTCAACCTTCTTGCCGGTATCTATGGGAGGAGACCATTTATACCCTGGCCTGTAAGCGCACTCGGGAAGCCATATGCCACGCGGCTGCTTCCCAAAATGTCTTTTATACGATGCCACTGCCTGCTTTACCTGAACCTGTATGCTTATATCCTGCGAAAGGAGCGGGAAATAACCGTGCGTTGCGCCGCAGGTAATTATCTCTATATGTCCGCTATTCTGAAGGTCTGCAAAGGCCTTTACTATATTCTGCTCATACCGCTCTACAAAGTCCTTATATATATTTCTATAGAAATCCTTCCACATCTTGGCAAGCCTTGCAAAATGAGGCTGGCCAAGGGTTTCAAACTCAGCTATATCCTTGCCTGCTGCCTCTAATTTTTGACCGAGATATGTCTTAAACTCATTTTTAAAGGATTGGTTTGCAAGCATCTCTGTTAAGACAGGCGTCAGTCCTATGGTTACCTTTGGGCTGATTCCTTCGGAGATAAGGCGATGAAAGACATTCAAGAGAGGTATGTATGTTTCTGCAGCAGCCTCATTCAGCCAATCTGTTCCATGAGGCCATCTGCCGTGAGATAAGACATAGGGAAGATGGGAATGCAAGACAAAGGTAAATGAACCAAGTTTTTTCAATTAATTTCTCGTCTCCTCCATAATAAAGGTGATAGTCAATTTATCATTATCATAACACTATGGCTTTTGCAATTCCAATTTTTAAATTAAATTATCTATGAT
>MGRL01000106.1 GCA_001798165.1 Deltaproteobacteria bacterium RIFCSPHIGHO2_02_FULL_43_33 | reverse complement strand
ATACTTTTGTCTGTAGAGCTTTATTACCTTTTTTCTTATCTTCTCAGGGAGTCTGCGGTTTGACTCTTTGCCTCTGGATTTATGGGTTATGCCGGCATCTCCTTCCTCCCTTACTCTTCCTAAAAGCCTCCTTATCTGTCTGTTGCTTAAAGAAAGTATCTCCGCAGCTTCAATCTGCTTTATCCTCCCATCCAGCGCTTTACGGATTATGTGCAGCTTCTTTAGCTCCTCCTGGGTCATCATGATAATGTCCTTTCCTGCCATTTCTATCCTCCTTTTTATTCTAACAAGGAGGGTAGTGTAGCATCTCTAAATTAGGACATTTCTATTTTGGCTAAATAGGACATTATCATTTTGGCGTTACATTAACTCTTCTGTCCCCCAAAAATCAAACGCTATTTTTGGGTCTGTCTCTGAGATTGACAAGTGATGGTGGGTGTTGTAAGTTTAGGGTGTTATACAGAGCGTCATAACTTCGCATACCTGTCCGCCTTGGTCTGCTTTGTTCTGACGCTCTGTATACTGTTCTATATGTCGTTGTGTATAGCATTATCTTACGGACTACAATTTATGTCCAAAACCATACCTAAAATCCTCATCTTTGATGCCATGTGGAATAAAACCCTTGCTGCAGTGCGGTCCCTGGGCAAAAGGGGATTTCATCTAATAGTCGGAGAAAAGACCCGGTTTGCTACCGCCCTTTTTTCAAGGTATTGCAGCCGAAGGGTTGTATATCCATCCCCTTTATCCACCCCTGATAAGTTTCTGGATTGGCTCTTACAGGAAGTTAAGGCAAATAACTATGATATGCTCCTTCCGACAGAGCTTGAGACACAACGGCTTATCTTGAAAAACAGGAAAGAGTTTGAAAAACACACAAGGATTCCATTTGCAGACCATGAACTCATATCCAATGTTCAGAATAAGGCATGGCTTATGAGATATGCCGAGGCACATGGTTATCCATGTCCAAAGACCTATTTTGTTAAAGATGTAGATTTTTTTAGCTATGATTTGTTGGAATATCCCGTTGTTATAAAACCGACGGAGAGCTCAGGCTCGCGAGGGCTTGCCTATGTTGACAGGCCCTTAGATTTTTTTAAAACCCTCAAAATAGTCGATAAAAAATACCCGTATCCGCTTATTCAAGAATATATACCAAACGGCGGGGCCTATGGAGTTGGCGCTCTTTTCAATTCCAATTCAGAGCCGAGGGCTGCTTTTGTCTATAAACGTTTAAGGGAATACCCTGTAACAGGCGGGCCAAGCACACTGAGGGAGAGCGTTAGAAATGATGAGATAAAAGAGATTGCGCTTAGCCTTCTCAAATCTCTGAAGTGGGTAGGAGTTGCCATGGTTGAGTTCAGGGTTGATCCCAGAGACAACAAGCCTAAACTTATGGAGATAAATCCGAGGTTCTGGGGATCTCTCCAGCTTGCAATATTATCAGGTGTAGATTTTCCGTATCTTCTTTATAGAATGGCAATGGATGGCGATGTAGAGCCTGTATGGGATTATAAGGTGGGTGTGCGCTGCAGATGGCTGATCCCCGGCGATATGCTGCACTTTCTCTCCAATCTTAAAAGACTGCAAATAACCTCAGATTTCTTTACAATGGCTAATGGCGATGATATTATATCCGCCTCTGACCCCATGCCTATAGTCGGGCGGGTTTCATCTCTTTTAACATTTCTGTTTGACAGAGACATGAGGCGGCTGATTTTTAGGTAGGGTAGAGGTCTATCGTATGAATATACTGCTCGCAAATCCCAGGAGTTCAAGCGCTTTTCAGGCCTTTGGTTTTGTGTTTCCTTCGCTCGGGCTTCTCTATGTAGCTGCCTCTGCAGAAAAAGAGGGCTACAGGATAAAGGTAGAGGATTTTAACATTTCTAAAAATAACCCGGCATCATTGGATGTCAGCGGATTTGATATTGTTGGCATCACATCTGATACAAGACGATTTCCGAGTGCAGTAGAAATAGCTCAGAGGGCAAAGGAAAAAGGTCGTTGTGTTGTGATGGGCGGCGTGCATCCGCCGTTTGTCGATGAAGAGATTTTAAAGGCTGGATATGCAGATTTTGTTGTAAAAGGAGAGGGTGAGATAACATTTCCTGCGCTCCTCAATGCTATAAAACTTAACAAAGACTTACAGCAAATTGATGGTATAAGCTTTCTTAAAGACGGAAAGATAATAAGAACAAAACCACGCGCATTGATAGAAAATTTAGACAGCCTCCCTTCACCTGCCAGACACCTTATAGATATTGAGGCATACAAGAGGGCGGGGTTTAGGTATGGCGGCAAGAGGCCGATTGCTGTTATATCCACAAGCAGAGGCTGCCCGTATACTTGCAGTTTTTGCCTCACTCCGGCAATATATGGAAGGGGTTGGAGGGCGAGAAGCGCCCATTCAATAATTGCGGAGATAGAAGAGCTTTACCATAAGTATAATTATCGCGCAATTGCATTCTGTGACGATAATTTTACGGTTTCACCAAAACGGGTGATAGAGGTCTCCAATCTTATTATGGAGAAGGGCCTTGATATATGGTGGTGGTGCCTGTCAAGCCCGAATATACTTTTGAAGAATGAGGATATGCTTAGCATAATGGCAAAGTCAGGGGCAAAGACTATTTACATAGGTGTGGAGAGCGCGAGCCCAGCTACCCTGAAAGAGTTCAATAAAAGCATGGAGGAAGATACTGCATATAAAGCTGTAAACCTTCTTAAAAAGAACGGCATACAGATATTTGCAAGCTACATCATTGGCGGACTGAATGATGACATAAAGGCAATACTCAGGACAATAAAACTGGCAAAACGATTAGACACAGAGGTAGCGCAGTTTAGCATACTGACACCGTATCCAGGCACAGGGCTTTATGAACAAATCAAACATATATTGCGGCACAAGGATTGGGGGAAATATGACGGGGTGCATCTCGTATTCAGGCATAAAAATATTTCTTATGTTTTTATGCAACTGCTCCTGATCTTGGCATACCTTAGTTTTTATGTGAGAGGGGTACGTGCTGTGAAGGGTTTTTTAAGTGTTTTTATAAAAAATACACCGATATTTAAAACAAGGCTTAAGAGGTGGCAAGTTGGGGTAGGAAAAGACTTTCCTGCATCTCAATAGCTACAGTTCCGGGGAGAGGGGAAAAGGAAATGGGTTATCACAGGAGGCTTTATGAAAAAACTCTTTAAGGTGTTTTTGACGGTTATTTTATCGGCGTTAATTTCACATACAGCAATGGCAGATTTTAAAAAGACCAAGATTGCTGTCCTGGATTTTCAGACGCAGGGCGAAAAGTTTGAGACAGATGACATGGGAAAGATAGTTGCAGAGTGGCTGATTACAGACCTTGTCAAGGAAGGTCGTTTTGATGTTATTGAAAGAAGGCTTTTGGAAAAGATACTTCAGGAACAGAAGCTTGGTGTATCCGGGGTAATAGATTCTGAAAGTATTGCAAAGCTGGGAAAGGTGCTTGGCGCAAAGATAGTGGTTACCGGTTCTGTCATGAAGCTTCGCCAGTTTATTGAAGTCAATGCCCGGCTTATCAATGTTGAGAATGCCTCTATCATCGCTGCAGAAAAGGTTAAAAGCGAAAGCGCCATGAAATTGGAAAGACTTGTTACAGAGATGGCTGAGAAGATTATAAGCGACTTTCCTCTGGAAGGTTATGTAGTAGAGCGGGCAGAAAATAATGCAGTCACCATAGACCTTGGCAGGCTTGCAGGTGCGAGGGGCGGGAAGAGGTTTATTGTTTTTAAGGAAGGCAAGGCAATAAAACATCCAAAGACAGGAGAGATACTTGATATAGAAAGAATAGAGGTTGGCGAAATAGAAATCAGAAGCGTAAAGGAGAAAACAGCAACTGGTGTTATCTTGCGGGAGGCCGCTGGCCAGAAGATTGAATATGGGAATATGGTCAGAAGCCTGACAGAGGCAACGACTATTTCCGAGCCGTATTGGCCGGAAGAAAAAACAGGAACGCCGGCCGCACCAGCAACATCTCCTCAATCAGCAGGGCAATTTAATACCGGTGAAGAATATTATCTATTTACAACTATTCATACTGCAAAAAATCTATCTACATGGGAAAATCGCACAGACATTCCTGCAATACATGCCGGCGAAAAGGTTGTATTAACCAAGCTGGACAGGCATTATGCGAAGTTTACATGGCAGGGCCGTGAATACACCTTTATATACCATCTTGCCAAAACCCCCAATGCAATAATGCTCTCTAAATTTTTAACAAGAGACGACCCAAATCCGGCAATATCAGGGATTCCAGATGACATAAAAACTGCCGTTGCTCAGGGCGAGGCAAAGGTAGGTATGACAAAGTGGCAGCTCCTGTATTCTAAGGGCGTGCCGATTGTTGCCGGCAATAGAAAAACCTTTGACATGAATTTAGAAGAGATATTAATTGCAAATTCATGGGTTTACCTGCAAGGCCGCATGGACAAGCTCTATATAAATTTTTCCGGCGACAAGGTGACTGAAGTCAGGGATTAGACAAATGCTGAACGCTCTGACAGTAGACTTAGAAGACTGGTATCACATCTGCGGCACAGAAGATAATGCCACCCCTTCCAAATGGAATGAGTACGAAAGCCGCGTGACCCGCAATACAGAAAAAGTACTTTCACTTCTACAACAGTATAATACAAAGGCGACCTTTTTTGTCCTTGGTTATATTGCTGAGAAGGAACCAGACCTTATCAGAACTATCCATAGACAAGGGCACGAGATAGCAATACATGGATATTATCATAAGAGGTTGTTTGAGTTATCTAAAGAAGATTTTGAAGAGGATGTAAAAAAATCAATTGATGTTGTTGAGGCCATAACAGGAGAAAGGGTTTTGGGTTACAGGGCGCCTGAGTGGTCAATAAGAAGCAATACATCCTGGGCATTGGATATTCTGAAAAAACTGGGCATGCAATATGATTCCAGCATGGTTCCGCTTACAAGGATGGGCGAACGACACTTTGCACAATATCCCCACACAATAAAAACCAATCATGGAAATATTTGGGAATTCCCGTTAACGACTATGCGGTGTCTTTGGGAAAACCTGCCCTTTACCGGCGGCCTGCCTTTAAGGATTGCGCCTTACTGGTATACAGTTTCAAAACTCAAATGGATGAATCAGAGGTATGGCCAGCCGGGGCTTGTTTATGTGCATCCGTGGGAATTTGATGATGAACATCCTGAAATAGAATTGCCTATCAGCAGACGATTTATGCATTATTTCAGAGCGTCTACAACAAGGCCGAAATTAGAAGGTCTGTTAAGGCATCTGAAATTTGGGCCTGTTAAAGAGGTTATAGGGTTGTAGAGTTATTGCGTTATAACTTATAACGTTGTAGGGTTATAGCGCTATAAACGCATATGATCGACAAATATTTTATAAAATCTTTTATATCTACCTGCATTTTTGTTGGGGCCTTGTTAGGCATCATCATGGGTCTTTGTTTTTATTCAGTCTGGCTTGCATGGTTTTTTTTAGCAATGGTAGTATTATTTTTTGTTTGGTTTTATAGGCTTGACTATAAGCTATTCCAAGGCCGCCCGATAGATGCGTCAAAAAAACCATTATGTGTAGAAAAGGTGGGGTTTGAAAGGCAGTGAAACATCGTGTTGTTGTTACGGGGATGGGCATAATAACCGCACTTGGTGTTGGCAAAAAAGAAAATATTTCAGGCATCCTTGAAGGACAAAATGCAATCAAAAAAATCGCCTCATTTGATGTAAGCGGTTACCGGGGGAAAACGGGCGGAGAGATAAGCGGTTTTAATTTTTCCAAGAAACTCAAACAATTGAAACCTTCAAGGCTTGACAGGGCTACAAAGCTTTTGCTGACCTCAATTGATGAAGCTGTTGCTGAAGCAGGTCTTTTAAACCGTCTGCCTTCAAACACTCCTGTTATATTAGGCACTACCCTTGGCGGTATGCTGTCTGGCGAGGCCTATCACAGAAACATAGTTTCCGGCAAGAAGGCAAAGCCGTCGCTTCTCCTCGATTATCTTGCCCATTATCAGGCCATTCATATTGCTGAAGAATATGGCCTTGATAGTGCAGCATTCACCATATCCAATGCCTGTGCCTCCGGAACAAATGCAATAGGCCTTGCCTATAATGAGATACGTGCAGGCAATGCTGAAATAGCGCTTGCCGGCGGATATGACACTATGTGTGAATTTACCTTTGCAGGTTTCAATTCGCTTCAGGCTGTTACGCAGACGCTCTGCAGGCCGTTTGATAAAAACCGCGACGGCCTTGTGCTTGGGGAGGGTGTGGGTATTATCGTGCTGGAAGAGATGTCCTGTGCTGTTTCAAGGAATGCCAATATCATTGCTGAGATTATCGGATATGGAGAGTCAAGCGACGCATTTCATATAACAAGGCCTGAGCCGAGCGGAGACGGGGCTGGCCTTGCAATTTCTCGCGCCTTGACTTGCGCTGGTGTTGGCGCAAGCGATATTGACTATATCAATGCACATGGTACAGGAACGCCGTATAACGATGCGATGGAGGCAAAGGCAATTCAAAAGATTTTTGGTAATGCATCTCAGAATATACCCGTAAGCTCTATAAAGTCTATGATTGGTCATCTCCTTGGCGGCGCAGGCGCTGTAGAGGCGGTTATAACTGTTATGGCGATGAACAAAGGCGTATTGCCGCCTAATATAAATTACCAAACCCCTGACCCTGACTGCCCTCTGAATATCGTTGATAAATCAGAACAGCCTGCATCAATAAAGAGGGCTGTTTCAAACTCATTTGGTTTTGGCGGCGCAAATGCCGCAATAATTTTTCAAGGCGCCGCTTAATGTCAGAGGAATTTGTAATAACCGGTATAGGTGTTGTAAGCCCTGCAGGTATCGGGAAAGAGGCATTTTGGGACAGTCTCATAAACTGCAAGGCAGGGATAAAAGATATAAGATGCTTTGATACGAAAAACAAGAAAAGCCGTCTTGGCGGAGAGATAAGAGATTTTGATTTAGATGCTGTCTTGCCTGATAAACGGTTTAGAAGGGCTGCCAATGTATCAAAATACTGCCTTGCATCCGCAAAATTTGCAATAGATGATGCAGGGCTTGATTCAACCAAGTGGGACGGCACAAAGGTCGGGCTTGTTGTAGGTGTTACGCACAGCGCCATAAATTACAGCAGGGAATTTCATGCTGCACTGGTAAAAGAAGGGCCGTTATCTGCAAGCCCCATGATATTCTCTGATTCGGTTTTAAATGCCCCTGCAGGCAACACCTCAATTGCTTTTAATGTAAAGGGCGCAACGCATACAATTGTCGGCGGTGTGCCTGCTGGTTTGCATGCCATCAGTTATGCAATAAAAATTATGAAAATGAGCAATCTTGATATGTGCCTCGTAGGAGGAGCAGAAGAGCTTGACAGCCTTGTGTTTGATACTTATTCAAGATTTGGGTTGCTTTCGCCTGGGGACAGATTTCAAATCTATCCCCAGGGAGAGCAGGGGGAAGGTATGAAACCGTTTGCTATTGATAGAAATGGCTTTGTAATCGGCGAGGGCGCATGTGTGCTTATGCTTGAAAAGAAAAAGGCGGCGATTGAACGCAAGGCAACGATTTATGCAGCAATCAGCTCTATTCACACAGCAATGAGTTTAACTACAGAAAATTGTTCTGGAATCTGTAACGATATCCCTGATGCGGCGGGTATATACCTGTCTACAGGGGCAAATGGCACTGCCAATGACAGCACAGAAGCAAAAATACTAAAAAAGGAAATTGCAAAGAACGGAAAACCTTATATAGGGAATATAAAGCCGATTGTAGGCGAATGTTTTGCGGCTTCCGGTATAATGCAGGCTGCGTCAGCAGCGATAGTTCTCTGCAAAGGTGTTATCCCACCCTCAACCATCAGGCACAATTTGATACCAGAGATACAGTGGGTGAGGTTTAATCGTTTTGAAGAAAAGGTAAAGATTAAAACAGCGATAGTAAGTTCAATAGGTCTGGAAGGGGAAGGCTCCTTTCTAACCTTGAAAAGGCAAACATAATGTGTAACTGTAAAATAGCGATTAAAAACCTCGCTATTTTACAAAGCGGCAAGAATGGCTACAGTTTTTAAAAATACACGATTAGACATTGATTTGTTAAGGCAGTTCCTTGTCCAAAAGACCTTTACTGCCAAATTGCTTGAGTTTGCAAGGAATGAGGGAATATTTTCAATTATGAGGGAATTGGATAGATTTACCGGTAAGGAATTTTGCGATGCAACCGCGAAAATGTCTGGCTACAAGATTGACGATGCTGCAAGAAAAAGGATGCTCTTTACCCTGCTTGATTTTTTTGAGGAATGCGGCTATGTTTTGCAAGAGGAACCAAACATATATAGATATAGCATGGCTGTAAAGCCTGCGCCTAAACTTTCCTATCATGAGACAGAGATCGTAAAAAGGGCTTTTGGCGATCAATCGGCATTTTTTGGCAAATGCATTGATTATGCCGGTGTTTTCTTAAGAGGCGGCAACCATCTCTATGCATTTGAATCCGGCATGGAGGAGATATGGGATAAATTGCTTGGCAACTTTGAATTCAGCATTGTAAGGGATATTCTCCTGAAGACAATGGCGATAAACGGAAGCGCTCATGGTAAAATTCTCGATCTTTGCTATGGAACCGGGCATGGGCTTGAGGCCATATGCAGACATTTCCCGGACGCTGAAATAACAGCAATAGACTTTACAGATGTGATGAAGCCACTGGCCATGTTAAGGGTTGACAATACTCTTGCAGAGGTGCAATGGGTTGATGCAAACACATGGTGCGGCTTTGGGGATAAGTTGCCGTTTGAAGACACGGCATTTGATAAGGTGTTCTTTTCATGCGGCGACCCTTACATACCGGACCATTTGCGGAAAGATGTATACAAAGACATCTTCAGAATTCTAAAACCCGGCGGTGTTCTGGGCATGGTGGCGTGGGGTTATCCTGACAAAGCTAAAAGGCACATCCGGAATGAGTGGCGAAGAAAAGGTATTTACATACATGACTTTGCTGAAGGTGTGTGCAAAGGTTGGTACGGCTTCCGTGATATTGACAGTACAATCAATATGGCGAGAGAGATAGGCTTTGTGGAAGACAATGCTTTTAGCAGCAATTTTTATATGCTTGACACGGCATTGTGGATGTTTAAAAAGCCATGAAGAGGCAGGTTGTTGTAACAGGCATAGGCGTTATATCTCCGCTTGAATCAGGAAAGGGGCTTGAAACATTCTGGAAAGAATTGTTGAAAGGAAAAGATGCGATAAAAAAGGTAAAATCCTTTGATACAGGAAAATATGATTGTCAAATTGCAGGTGAAATAGAAGGGTTTAAAGGCTCTAACGTTGACAGATGGTTTCGCTTCCTTGATGCTGCATTTGGCAGCGCAGTAGAAGATGCAGGGTTGGATACAAGTGCCGGCGGCTTTGGATTATGCATCGGGACAGTGTTGGGCGGCATACTCGCAGGCGAGGAGGCATGGAAGAGCGGCAGACAAGCGCTCCATGAAAATTATCACTTATACTCAGGAACACAGTTTCTGGCCGAGAAATACATGATGAAAGGCCCTACGGCAACTATATCGACAGCCTGTGCATCCGGCACAGATGCAATCGGCATTGCCTACAGGGATATCCTCTGGGGCAAAGCGGATGCGATGATTGCCGGCGGTGCGGACACATTATGTGAATTTGCATTTGCAGGCTTCAATAGTTTAAAAGCCCTTACAAAAAGTAAGGTGCGGCCTTTTGACAAAAACAGGGATGGCCTTGCCCTTGCTGAAGGCGCTGCATTTTTAGTTTTGGAAGAACTTAACACCGCTAAAAAGCGGGGCGCAAAGATTTATGGCAAAATCAGCGGCTATGCCTCAAGGGCAGATGCCAATCATCTTACAGGGCCTGATAAGGAAGGCAAGGGGCTTGCATCGGCCATGATAGCGGCATTAAAAGAGGCAAATATATCAAAGCCTGCCCCCGAATGCTTCTATCGGGGAGTAGATTATATCAATGCCCACGGTACAGGAACGGCATACAACGATACGATGGAGACAAAGGCAATAAAACTGGTATTTGAAAAATCCGCATACAATATCCCGGTCAGCTCCATAAAATCCATGATAGGCCACAGCTTTGGCGCAGGCGGCGCAATAGAGGCAGCCGCTTGTCTTTTATCCATAAGAGATGGGATAATACCGCCCACCATAAATTATCAGACAAAAGACCTGGGGTGCGATCTTGATTATGTGCCTAATACAGCGAGAAAGACTGAAATAAAAACTGCCCTGTCTCTGTCAGCCGGCTTCGGCGGCCAGAACTCTGCTATACTTTTTGAAATAATTGATTAGCCCTCAATTATTATATGTATCGGCGCCATGTTGAATAAGGGAGGTGATGCAAATAGAATAAATAATGCCGTTGCATTTTGGGATCATGCAAAAGAACATAATAACAAATCGTATTTTAAAAGGAGGCGGAACCATGAAACAATATCAAAGAGAGTTTATAGGCATAGCAACTGCTTTCCTATTCACGATTTTGTTTTTAAGCGGATGTGAGAGCCCAAAACTTAAAACAACCACTGTAAAAGTCATTGATGGCTTTTCTTCTCCTGAAAGCGTTATTGCAGGCCCCTCCAAAGGATATATCTTTATTTCCAATATGGGTGTAAAACTTGAGCCAAGCAAAAAGGATAAGGATGGATTTATTTCCAGGCTTTCTGCAGACGGTAAAATTTTGGAGAAAAAATATTTCCCCAAAACAGGCGTCTTACACGCACCCAAAGGAATGGCCATTATTGGCAAAACCCTTTTTGTAACTGACATTGATCGTGTGGTCGGCTTTGACCTAAGCACACGCAAGCAAAATTTCATGCTTGACTTTTCAAAGGAGAAGACTGTTTTTTTAAACGACCTGTCAGTTTTTGACGACCACACCTTATTTGTTTCAGCGACCGATATAGGCAAGATATATAAAATATCTATAAACAAGAAACCGAGCTTTAAACTTCTTATGGATAACATTACCGGCGCAAACGGGCTTTATTTTGACAGCAAGCAGCAAAAGCTGTTTGTTGTGAGTTTTGGCGAAGGCTCTAAAGCAAATGGATCTCTTGGCGCCATTTCATTTCAGGATAATAAACCCACCTATCAAAAATTGACTGAGCAAATTGGCGCATTAGACGGCATTGCGCTTTTGCCGGATTCAAAGATTTTATTTTCCGACTGGGTGGCCTTTGATAAACCAGGGGTCATGCGTGTTTATAATTTAAATACGAAAAAATTGACTATTATGAATTTACCCGAAAAGGTGCATGGCCCTGCAGACTTTTTCTATGATGGAAAAAATAACCAGCTCTGGCTGCCTAAAATGCTGGAAGGGAAAGTCCTGCTTGTAAAGATTGGATAAAAACAAAAAACAGGAGCACAGTCGCTCATTAAAAACGGCTGAGCAATGAATCAACTGTTCAGCCCGTTTCTTTATGGAAAAAATGATATATATAACAGGTGTAGGTCTGTGCAAAGAAGCCCTTGCATCCATAGAAACTATAAGGTCCGTTAAGACTGTTATAAAGGCAGAAGAGCTGGCGCTTGCCGCAGCTTCTATGGCATTAAGGCAGGCAGGGCTTGATAATTTGGAAAATTGTGCAGTTGTATTCGGTATAGATAATGCCATAGATGGATGCAAGGCAGAATTTTTCAAAGGTCTTTTGCAAGACGGCCCTATGGGCGCAAGCCCTCTACTTTTTCCGTACACCAGCTCAAATGCGATAACAGCCCAGGTGACCATCGCCTTTGGCATAAAAGGGGAGGATATTACCATAACCGGCGGCGCATTATCATTTTTAAAGGCAATCTGCTATGGCCTTGAACTCCTGAACAGGGGGGTGATACAATCAGCTATCATCGGAGGAGTTTCTGAGAATGAGGCAATGGTGCTCGGTATTGAAACCCTTTACAGGGAAAGGCAAAAAAAGCTTTTTGGAAAAATCATAAATTATGAAGACCCTCTAAAAGATGTTGCATCACAAGATAAAAGAACCATAGAATCAATTGAAGATTCTTTTCGCCTGATGAATAATGCAATTAAGAGCAAAGGTAGTATAAAGGCATTTGACAAACAGGGGCAGGGAATCGGCCTAACTATCGGTTTATGAATTTCATTTCTGATATAGACAAAAAGGATATAAGCGACATATCCAAAATCCAATCCGAGCTTCTCAGAGAGACCGTTGCTTACCTTTGCAAAAACTCCCCATTTTATAGAGAAAAAATTAAGGCCCCGCCTGATATTAAAAGCATAGAAGATATAAAGAAACTACCCATTACCGCCAAAGAAGAGCTGCAAAAAGACAACTGGGCTTTTCTCTGTGTTGAAAAAGATAGGCTTGCAGAGATTGTTGCTACCACAGGGATAACCGGCAGTCATGTATTTATCGGGCTTACTAAAAAGGATTTGGACAGGCTTGCAGAAAATGAAAAGCGGTGCTTTTCCTATGCAGACGTTACTCCGCAGGATTTATTCTTGCTATCAGTTACTATGGACAACCTTTTTATTGCCGGGATGGCGTATTATTCAGGGCTTCAGAGGCTTGGCGCAGCGGTTGTGCGCATTGGACCTCACAGCCCGAAAAAACAGATAGAGCTTATACAAACCCTTCACCCAACAGGTATTGTCGCAGTCCCATCTTTTTTAACTGCCGTTTACAAACAGGCAGAAAAGGACGGCGTCCGACTTGAGAAATCAAGCCTTAAAAAGGCTGTGCTGATTGGAGAGAGCATAAGAAATCCAGATTTTTCTTCCAATACACTCGGAAAAATGGTAGAAAAATTTAACACCATTGAGTGCTTTTCTACCTATGGCATTACAGAGGCACAGCTTGCATTTTGCGAATGTCGGCATCATAAAGGGCTTCATTCCCATCCTGACCTTGTCTATGCTGAAATACTGGATGATGCAGGCAATGCGGTTAAAGATGGGGAAATTGGCGAACTTGTCGTAACCACACTTCAGATGGAAGGTATGCCGCTCTTAAGATACAGGACAGGCGACATAACCTTTAAGATAACGGACAGATGCGATTGCGGAAGGGCATCGGCAAGACTCGGCCCTGTTATTGGAAGAAAGGCGCAGAAATTAAAGGTTAAAGGCACTACAGTTTACCCCAAGGCAATAGAGAATGCCTTGCTGGAGGTAGAGGGCGTTGAAAATTATGTTATTGAGGCCTATACCGGAGACGACCAAGCAGACCATATTATTGTAAAAATAGGCGCCCACAACGGCAATGCCGCTTTAGAAAATGCAATCTGCGAAAACATCAGGGCAAAGGTAAGATTTACGCCAAATATTCAGATAATGCTGCCGCAAGAGATAGAAAAAATCCAATACGCGGGCGGCAGAAGAAAGCCTATGACATTTGTTGACAGAAGGCAAAAAAACAGTGTTTAGTATTGAGGGACAAGCGTTAAGAAAAATCTTAATACTTAAAAAGGGAGCATAAGGTTTTATGACCTTAAATTACGAAGTCATACATGGGCTCGATTTCACAACTGAGGAGATTACAGGCTGTCTCAAGAGGGAAGGCCTTTTATCTCTTGAACTTGAATTCAGCAAGGTCTGTAATTTAAGATGTGTCTATTGCTACGCAAGCGCCGGCGAAGCCCTGTCCAATGAACTCACAATTCCTGATATTAAAAATGTCATAGACCAGGCCGCAGAGCTCGGGGCAAAAAAGATAATACTCCTCGGCGGCGGCGAGCCTCTTATGTATGAAGGGCTTCGGTCTGTTGTAGAACACATCTACAACAAGAGACTCAAGCAGAATATCTTTACGAACGGTATGCTCCTTACAAGAGGGCTTGCCGAATTTTTATTCAATCACGAAGTTTCTGTTATTGTAAAACACAACAGCAATACCCCGGAGATTCAGGATAAGCTCGTAGGTGTCAAAGGGTCTTATGATAAGATTAAGCAGGGTTTTGAATATCTGATAGAAGCTGGGTATCCAAATTGCAAAGGCCAACTTGGCATCCAGACGGTTATCTGCCGTCAGAATTTAAAAGAGATTCCTGATATGTGGATATGGGCGCGGGAGCGCGGCATAATACCCTACTTTGAGATAATTACAAATCAGGGAAGGGCAAAAGAGCACAACGAGCTTCATGTCTCCAACAAAGAGATACGAAAGATATTTGAGGAGCTTGAATCTATAGATGAGACAAGATTTGGCCACAAATGGAGCCCGCATCCCACGATTGCATCATTTACTTGCAAGAGGCATCTCTATTCATGTCTGGTAAATTCACAGGGCAATATCCAGCCATGCACAGGCATTGATATGCCTGTTGGAAATATAAGGCAAGAGAAGCTGAAAGATATACTAAAGAAAAGCCCTGTAATCCAGAAACTGAGGAATATTTATAATAATATCCAGGGCGAATGCAAGACCTGCGAATTTGCTTTTGACTGCTATGGATGCAGAGGGAATGCATATCAGATGACCGGAAATTATCTTGCCTCTGACCCTGCGTGTTGGTTAAACAAGAAGGGTAAAAAGGCATCGCCCATCCATGCGAATACTCCTCATATCTGCCAATAGGGAGAAAAGCCCATACCCTGTAGCGCCTATCGGGCTTGCTTATGTCGCATCATACCTTTTAAAAGATAATCACGAAGTTGAAATCCTTGACCTCTGCTTTGCAGAGGATGTTGATTTAAGCCTCAACCAAACCATCAATAGATTTCATCCCGACATTATCGGCATTTCCATCAGAAATGTAGACAATCTGACCTATCCCAAAAGCATCTTCTATCTTCCAGACATAAAGGCAGTAGTTAGTAAACTCAAAACTCTGAATCTTCCAATAGTAGCCGGCGGCTCTGGATTCTCCCTATTCCCGGAGGCTATCTTGAGATACCTTGGGCTTGAATTTGGCATAATAGGCGAAGGGGAACGTGCCTTTAGGGAATTTGTAACAGAAGCAGAGAATAGTAAAAATGTTTATGATATTCAAAATCTGGCCTATTTAAAAGATAACAGATTTCATCAAAATCCAATCAGCCTTGCCGGAAATTTTTCCAGGCCTGTGCGAAAGCTTCTTGACAACACACGATACTTTAACCTCGGCGGCATGGCAAATGTGCAGACCAAAAGGGGGTGCCCTTTTAAATGTATCTACTGCACATATCCATATCTTGACGGAAGCCGCATAAGGTTCAGGAACGAAAAAGATATTGTTGATGAATTGGAGGAGCTAAAAAATGAATATAGCATTGATTATATATTTTTTATTGACGACATATTCAATCACCCCATTGTTCATGCAATGGGCATTTGTAAAGAAATCATCAAAAGGGGATTAAAAATAAAATGGACATGCTTTGCCACGCCAAAGGGCATGACATTAGAGTTGTTAAAACTGATGAAAGAGGCAGGTTGCATGGGTGTTGAATTTGGCACAGACGCTGCAAGCGCAAATACAATTTCAAAGATGGGAAAATCTTTTACAGTGGATGATGTAAGAAAAGTTTCAAAGATGTGCGATGATGTCGGGCTTGAGGCTGCGCACTATTTAATCCTGGGCGGTCCTGGCGAGACAGAAGCAACGCTTGAAGAGACATTTGCATTCATGGATGAAATCAATCCGAGGGCTGTCATTGCCATGACAGGTGTCCGGATATATCCCAACACAGGTCTTGAACAAATGAGTATAAATGAGGGTGTTATAAAAAAGGAAGAAGATATACTATTCCCTCGCTTTTATATCTCCCCGCTTATAAGTGAGGACAGGCTATTGAACAGAGTAAATGAATACGCCCTAAGCCGGCCCAACTGGATTGTGCCAGGGCTGGACATCAGGAATTCAGAAGAGACTATGGCATTCTTGAGGAAACTTGGGAATAGAGGGCCGTTGTGGAATATGTTGAAGAAACAGGTGAGAGGTGATAGGTGATAGGCAGCAAGTTTAAAAGAGCTTTCCTCTGGTTGTCTGTTTTGTTTACTTTCCAATTTGTTGCTGTCATTTCCCACGCCGCCAACCTTGACACCTCTTTCAAATTCTCCACCATAGAAACAGAGCATTTCTCCATACATTTCCATCAGGGGCTTGAGGATGTGGCTCAAAAGTCCGCATCTATTGCAGAAGACGCCCATGATACGCTTGTTAGAGAATTCAAGTGGGAGCCTCGGGAAAAGACGCAGATGGTGCTGATAGATGATTCGGATTTTACCAACGGCTGGGCAAGTGTGCTTCCGTACAACACGATTTACATACAGGTTGTGCCGCCGTCAATAGATATGACCATAGGCGAATACGAGGACTGGCTCAAGATTATTATAATCCATGAATACAGCCACATCCTATCCATGGACCCTTCAAGGGGCTATTCTGAAATAACGAGAAGTATATTTGGAAAACCTATACCAGGAGGCGATGCCCTTTCTCTATTTTTATTCATTGCAACAGCTCCGCCGAATGTATTTTTACCGAGTTGGTGGCATGAGGGTATTGCAACATGGTCTGAGACAGAGCATACACCCGTAGGCAGAGGCAGAAGCGCCTATTATGAAATGATACTCAGAATGGCGGTTGCTGATAATAATATACCCGCAGTTGACAAGCTCAACGGCGAGGTTCCCTACTGGCCTGACGGGCATCTGCCGTATATATTTGGTCTTCGGCTTCAAAAATATATTGCTGACAAATACGGCAAGGAAGCTCTTGGGAAACTTAATCTCACCCATGCCGGAAGGTTTCCGTATTTTTTAAATGGCGCGCCTCAGGGGCTCTTTAACGGGAAAAATTATGTTTCTCTTTACCATGAGATGGCAGAGGATTTGAAAAGAGAAGAGGCTGAGCAGATAGCGGTTTTGAAGCAGGTGCCGTTAACGTCATTCAAGATTTTGAATATAAACGGCGAACTGCTTACCAATCCAAGATATTCGCCTGATGGCAGTATGATTGCTTTTAACAGGCGAGATCCACATGAGCATGAGGCAATAGTCATAGCCAGTAAAGACGGTACGGAAATAAAAGAAATTTTACGGCGGCAATATTCAGACCACAGCATCTCCTGGTCTCCTGATAGTATGTATTTATATTTTAGCCAGGGAGAGATAAATAATGGGTTTAATATTTATCAGGATTTATATTCATACGATATAAAGCGAGAAAAATTAAAAAGGCTCACGCACGGCCTTCGCATAAAAGAACCAGACCTTTCGCCGGATGGTAAAAGGTTTGCAGTCATTATCAGTGAGCGGGGAAGCCAAAATCTTGCTTTGCTTATACCTGAGGGAGATGATTATAAGTTGGAGGCGCTTACCGATTATAAGCTAATGCGGGTATCATGTCCGCGCTGGTCTCCTGACGGCAAATTGATTGTCTATTCTGTAACAGACAATAGCGGGAAAAGCAGTTTATATCTTTACAACATTACAGATAAAACACACAAACAACTCTTTGAAGATATTGGAAACAGCGCATACCCAACATGGTCAAAGGACAGCAAATATATCATCTATGCGTCAGATAAGACAAATGTCTACAATCTCTTTGCCTATTCAATAGAAAATGGGAAACAGTATCAGATTACCCATATGCTCGGCGGCGCATTTCAGCCCGATATTTCTACTGACAGCAAAGAGATTCTTTTCTCCAGCTACGATTCCAGGGGTTTCAAGATTGCCGGCATTGAATATGTTCCTGAAAAATGGATGGCAATACCCAGCCCTACGATAAAACCATATTGGAATGAAACAAAAGACGAGGGGCAAGCGGCAAGAGGCAAGGAGCGGGAGGAAAACTTTTTAAACTCCAAACCATATTCGGCAATCAACACCCTTTGGCCCCGCTTCTGGCTCCCCACATTATATGGCGACAAGGACGGCACAGTAATCGGCGCATTTACAGCAGGCCAGGATGTGCTTGGCTACAACACCTATTATCTTGAAGTAGATTACGGCGCTGCGAGTAGTGAATTATATTACGATGCAGTTTATTGGAATGACTATGCCTATCCCACATTCATGCTTAGGACATTTGCAGCGCCTGTCCTTTATTCAGATTTCCTCCAGAAAGAAGACTATTACGAATTAAACAGAAGCGCTATCTTCAGCATGTCCATACCAGTAAATTATCTGGAATCAAGATACAGGTTTATTCTGGGCTATCACCTGCAAAAGCAGGAGGCCCTGAGCAATTTGACTGATAATAAGTTTGAGGGAGTTGAAGTCTTTCAAGGCAGGCGCGACAACATATTTGCAGGCATTGAATATAATAGCAGCCTTAAATATCCGTATTCCATAAGCCATGAAGAAGGCCGCAGGATAAAACTCTTATACAGGCATTATGATGATAAAATTGGCAGCGATTTGAATTCACGGGAGTATATTGCGGCTTATTCAGAATATTTCCTGCTGCCGTTTTCAGGCTCAATGAGGCATAGCGTTGTTTATCTTAATCTGAAAGGGGCAATATCAGACGGTGACAGGATAAATCAACAGGCATTTCAATTAGGCGGCACTCCTTTTCAATCGGACTTTCCCTTGCGCGGCTATCCATCAAGGTTTGCAACAGGCCAATATGTAGCCACAGGCACTTTGGAATATCGCGCACCCATCTGGTATATCCTGCAAGGCACAAACACAAAGCCGTTTTTCTGGGACAGGCTGCACGGCGCTGTATTTACCGATGTTGGAGAGGCATGGGATGAGAGCAACAGCTTTTCATCTAAGAGATTGAAGGCTGGCGCAGGCATAGAGGCGAGGTTTGACATGACCATAGGATACTGGCTTGAGATTACACCTGCGCTCGGATTTGCCTACGGCTTTACTGAGGATGGAGAGGCTCAGGTTTATTTTACTATATACTCAAATCTGTAATACAAACCCTTTACATAAAACAACAAACCTGCTAAGATTTTCTCCCATGAAATACGGTGAAAAGGCAATAAAAAAGGCAAAGCTTGAGATATGGGACAACCCGTCTTCCGACAGGGATTACAACATAGATATATCCTATCCTGAATTTACCTGCCTCTGTCCGCGCTCCGGCTATCCTGACTTTGCTGCAATAAAGGTCAGCTACATCCCTGATAAAAGGGTGGTTGAACTAAAGAGCCTGAAACTCTATTTAAACAGCTTCCGCAACAAATACATCTCCCACGAGGCTGTAACAAATGAGATTTTTGACACATTGAAGAAAAACCTTAAACCAAGGCATTTGGAGGTTATAGGAGATTTTAATGTCCGGGGAAATGTGAAGACTGTAATAAAAGCGGCAATGTAAACCTAAAAATGCAATCTTTGGCCAAATACTGTAGTTGCAGATTCATCGGCAATTTTAAAAACGTCCATAAATGGGCAACTACCATACATAAAAGAGTATGCTCCGTTTTGTCCAGCCAGCCTTTCCTTGTCTTTGGCTCAAACCTTGCATTTTTACATGGAAAAGGACACATGAAAAAGAAAGGAGACTTGACTCTATGAAAAAAATCTTTCTGATAGTAATAGTAATTGTTTTAATGCCTGCCATTGTATCAGCCCTTGATTTTGAGCTTAGCCTGAAAGATAAAATCAATTCTTTAAATGTTGAGGCGTCTGGAACAGGCGGCCCGGACAGGATTGCAGGCGCTTTGGCAATCGAATTCGGGGTGAAAGAAGACTTTATCTTGAAGCAAAAAATCAAGACAGGACTTAGCTGGGGAGACCTTTCTGTGGCCCTCTACATATCAAATAAGACAGGCAAGGATGTGGATATAATTGTAAAAGATTACAAGAAGGGGCACGGATGGGGAAAGATTGCTAAGGCATACGGCATCCGCACAGACGACCTCTTAACCACAATGGGTAAGGCGCACAATGCAGCAAAACATGGCAAAGGGCATGAAAAAATGAGAAAAGGCGAAGACAGTGGATTTAAGGAGAAGAAGGAGCATGGCAAGAGCGGCGGCGGTGCAGGAAAGGGCAGGGGACACTGAACGAAAAAATGGCTAATTGGCCAAAACTGAAAATATTGCAGTGGATAAGTTGATAAAATAAGGGGCTTGGAATATATACCTTAGTAAATTGTTGCATCAGCATAAAAATAAATATTAGTCCGTTCCATGCCTGAGTGAAAGGAGACCGCATATGTTAAAAGAGTTCAAGGAATTCGCCATGCGTGGGAACGTCGTCGACATGGCAGTGGGTATCATCATCGGAGGCGCATTTGGCACCATCGTCAAGAATCTCGTAGACGACGTCCTGATGCCGCCCATCGGCCTTCTTCTGGGCGGGGTCGACTTCTCCAACTTCTTCGTCGTCCTCAAGAACGGAGCCACTCCCGGCCCGTACGCTGCCTTGGTCGACGCCAAGGCGGTGGGAGCCGTAAGTATCAACTACGGTATCTTCCTGAACGGTGTGGTTAGCTTCCTCATCGTTGCCTTCTCCGTCTTTCTTCTTATCAGAGCCATCAATGCGCTGCGCCGGCAGGTAGAGGTCGCTCCGGCACCGGCCACTACGAAGGAATGCCAGTATTGCGCCTCATCTATCCCAATCAAAGCAACCCGCTGCCCCCAGTGCACGTCTCAACTTGCAGCTTAGTTGGAGGCACACACCATGATTGTTACGGACATTAACCACATTGAGCATCAGGTTTCAAAGACCGCTTTTTTCAACAAGGCGATTGAGTTTTTGCGGAGGCCGGATATTCACAACATGTCTGACGGAAGGGTGGATATAGACGGACAACAGGTGTTTGCCCTTGTCCAGCGGTATGAAACTGTAAAGACGGATGCTCCAAGATTTGAATATCATAGAAAGTATATTGACATACAGTATATAGCATCCGGCAAGGAGATTATATGCTGGGCTCCTGTTGAGCGAATGGCGGTTACTGAAGAATATGACATTGAAAAGGACATCTGCTTTGGCACTGTGCCAAAGGAAGAAATAACGTCTGCCTTTTTGCAGGCAGGTCAACTGGCTGTGCTGTATCCTGAAGACTGCCATGCCCCCAAATTGGCGGCAGTCTTGCCATCTCACGTTGTAAAGATTGTTGTTAAAGTTGTCGTAAAATAGAGAAACTTATCTAAATCTTGACCCCTCTGCTTTTAATATGCTATCTTGCATCCCATGAATATTCTTGTCACCGGCGCCGCGGGCTTTATCGGCTCTAATCTTACAGATAAACTCTTGGAGAAAAACGAAAAGGTTATTGCCATTGATGATTTTAATGACTTCTATGTTCCGGATATAAAAGAGGAAAATCTTAAAGAAGCTATAAAAAATCCGAATTTTAAACTTTACAGAGGCGACATAAGGGATAAGGCGCTAATAAATAAAACCTTTAAAGAAAATTCCATTGATGTTGTCTGCCATATTGCGGCAAGGGCAGGCGTCAGGCCGTCGTTGCAAGATCCTGTTTTATATGAAGAGGTTAACTGCCTTGGAACCCTGAATCTGCTTGAGGCAGTTAAAAAACACCCTGTCCAAAACTTTGTCTTTGCATCGTCTTCTTCTGTCTATGGCATAAACAGCAAAGTCCCTTTTTTAGAGGACGACCCGATATCGCAACCCATCTCGCCGTATGCTGCAACAAAACGGGCCTCTGAGCTTATGGCATTTACATATTCCCACCTCTACAAAGTTCCTATAACAAACTTGAGATTTTTTACTGTATATGGTGAACGCGGAAGACCTGAAATGGCTGTGGCAAACTTTACACGGCGCATCTATGAAGGCAAGGAGATTGTGGTCAACGGTGACGGCACGGCAAAGAGAGACTTTACATACATAGGGGATATACTTCAAGGTATTCTGGCGTCTATCTACAAGCCGTTCCCCTACGAGATAATAAACCTTGGAGAATCAAGGGTTGTTGAGGTAAATTATCTTATATCCCTGATAGAGAAGAATGTGGGAAAGAAGGCAAAAAGCAAATACCTTCCCCCGGCGCCCGGTGATGTGCCGATAACCTATGCAGATATAAGCAAGGCAAAAAGGCTTCTTGGTTATGAGCCGAAGGTTCAGATTGAAGAAGGGATAGAGCGGTATGTAAAGTGGTTTCTTGAAAAAGCGAATAGATAATTCGTAATGGAGATTTTCAGATGAAAAAGATATTTATAAAAGACATAAAAGAAAAGGACAGGATTGAAGATATCTTTCTTGTCACAAAAAAAGAGATGGGCATGAGCAAGACCGGCAAGCCTTATCTGAATATGAGGCTTATGGATAAGACAGGCGAGATGGAAGCAAGGGTTTGGGATGATGCAGAAGACCTGTCCCGGAAGTTTGAAAGGAATAATTTTGTAAAGGTAAAAGGCAATGCCCTTGCTTATCAGGGCGGCCTTCAATTAAATATATCAGATGTTACGAAAATAGATGAGGATAAAGCAGCTATCAGGGATTTTCTGCCGGCATCAAATAGGAACCCGGATGATATGATGGCAGAACTGGAATCCATCATAGCAGGCATTAAAAGCAATCCTCTTAAAAAGCTCCTTTCCTCGTTTTTAGACGATGCAGAGATTAAAAATCTCTTTAAGCTCGCGCCTGCTGCAAAATCAATGCACCACCCTTATCTTGGCGGCCTGCTGGAGCATATACTCTCCCTGTGCAGGCTTATTAAGGGCGTAACAGAACACTATCAAAACATAGATAAAGACCTTCTTCTTGCGGGCGCCATACTTCACGATATAGGAAAGATATATGAGCTTAGGTTTGAAAGGGCGTTTGACTATTCTGACGAAGGGAGGCTTCTCGGACATATAACCATTGGTATAGGCATGATAGATAAAAAGCTTGAAAATATACCAGGCTTTCCGAAAGAGACAGCCATGCTTTTAAAACATATGCTCTTAAGCCACCACGGCCATCTTGAATTCGGCTCGCCAAAAAGACCAAAGACTGTAGAGGCTGTAATACTTTATTATCTGGATGACATGGATTCCAAGGTGCAGTCCATGCAGGCATTGATTGAAAAAGAGAGGGAAATTTCTTCAACCTGGACCAGCTATCACAAATTATACGAGCGGTATATCTATAAAGGGAAATACTTGCCCCCGCAGGCCTTAAGCGGGGAAGAGGAAGGGGAAAACTCTACAACAACTGAAGATTCCGATGCCGAATTAGAGCTTTTTAAAAAATGAAGAACAACGGTTGGCTTACCATCTCCATAAGCACTGCGCTTTCATGGCTTATGAAATTTATAATGATAGGGATGCTGCCTTATGTTATTTATAAGGAAACCTACCTCTTTGCCTTTGCAACAGCCGTTGCAATAATTCTATCTCTTCTGCCCAGCATTGTTGAAAGAAACTACCGTATAACCCTGCCGTTTGAACTTGACCTCTTAATAACCCTCATGATATTTTTGCATACATTTTTTGGAGAATGGTTGAAGTTCTATGACAGGCTCTGGGTATGGGATAAGATATTACATGTCTATGGCTCAGCGGTAATTTCTATGCTCGCATTCATGATTGTTTATGCGCTCCACTACACAAAGAAAATAAGACTCACATTGCCGTTGGTGGGCTTATTTACAATCATATTTGCAATGGCAGTCGGCGGGTTTTGGGAAATAGGAGAATTTGCCGTTGACAAGATATTTAATAAAGATACACAAAATGGCCTTGATAACACCATGTGGGATATTATAAACGACCTTATCGGCGGGACATTTGTTGCCAGCATGGGCATAATCTACATGAAATACTCACGGCCTGTGGAAAGAAAAAGGCTGACAAAACCGCTCGGAGAAATATTTGGGATAAAGAAAAAGATAGAGCGCATGAAAGTGCGGCTTGCGCATAAATAAGAGCAGAACCCTATTTATAAAGGGCTTGATTTTTCCTTATGAAAATATTAGTATATTGCGGCTTAAATTGTTTGCGTATTCCCAGGTAGCTCAGGGGCAGAGCAGGTGGCTGTTAACCACCGGGTCGGGGGTTCAAATCCCTCCCTGGGAGCCAGTCTTTACACCCAGACGAAACTGGGTTTGCTCCTAACCCTCACAGATTTGGGTGTCTGTGAGGGTTTTTTGTTTCCTCAAAAGGCAGTCTGCTGGAAAAAGGCGCAAATTGAGTATTGTGCCCCCGAAATTCCCGCAGAAACAAAAGTTCATTCAAATATCACATAATTTCCCGCTTTTTCCAGCCTCTTTCCCTTTATACCTAAATCCGCAATACTGGTAATCCTTTGTTCCTGCCGCAT
>MGRL01000105.1 GCA_001798165.1 Deltaproteobacteria bacterium RIFCSPHIGHO2_02_FULL_43_33 | reverse complement strand
CCTTTTTGATTTGATGTTTGGCTATTCTATAGCATATCCTACGGGCATTTGATAATAATGTTTTCCTCTAAATCCCTCGCTTTTTGTAATTATGACACAGTCTGTTGCGAGAGAGGGAAGGGTGAGGGGGGATAGATCTGTTGCCTTTTTATCTTACCCTCAGGGACAGGCTTTGGCTCAACCTTGCTTTTACACCCAAAAATTAAAATAAAATGCATTTTTGGATAAAATAATCCTTACTACTTAAATTAAACTTGACTTTAATTTATATCCGATATAAATTAAAGTCAAAAGCAGCAGAAGTGTTATATGGAGACAATCCTTAAAAGAACGGTTTTTGATGAGATAAAAAAATACCTGTCCACAGATGATATTATTGTTTTGCACGGGGCGCGTCAGGTCGGCAAGACATCTATCCTCTATTATATTGAAGATTACCTGAAAAAACAGGGAGAGACTACCTGCTTTATTGACCTTGAAGATTCCAGATTTGTAAGAATATTAGATGCAGGCATAGAAGAATTCATCAGATACCTCAAGGAGGAAGGATTCCTCTCTGCTGGCCGGAAGAAGAAGGTGATTATCTTTATTGATGAGATTCAATATCTATCTGACCCCTCATCATTTCTAAAGCTGACCGCAGACCACCATAAAAACATCAAACTCGTTGTTTCAGGCTCATCCAGCTTTGCCATAAAAAGCAAATTCAAAGATTCTCTTGTCGGCAGGACTGTGGATTTTGAAATCTTTAACTTGTCCTTCAGGGAATTTTTATTGTTCAGGCAGTATCCCTTTCAAGAAGGCAAGATATATACTGCAAAAAAAATAGACGAACTCCGTGCCATGTTTAAAGAATATGTCCTTTACGGCGGTTATCCAAAGATTGTTCTCACCCCCGAGATTGATAAGAAGGAAAAATATCTGCAGCAGATTATTGACACCTATGTAAAGAAAGACATCAGAGACCTTGCTGATATTAAAGATGTGGACAAATTCAATAAATTGCTGGAGACCCTTGCCTCACAGAGCGGCCAGCAGATGAATATTGCAGAGCTCTCAAATACTACAAAGATAGCAAAACAGACCATAGAGAAATATCTGTTCATCATGGAAAATACCTACATAATCAAACTGGTCAAGCCTTTCAGCAAAAACATCCGCTCGGAGCTCTTCAAGCTGCCTAAAGTATATTTTTACGACACAGGGCTTATGCAGATGCTCTGGTTAAAGGGATTGCAAAAAGAGATAATAGGCAATGTGTTTGAAACAGGAATCTTTGCCGAGATGGTAAAAAAATATACCCATAATGCAATCTTTTACTGGCGGACAAAGGATAAAAAAGAAATAGATTTTATACTAAAAATTAAGAATGCAATACTGCCGATAGAAGTGAAACTGAACTTTGAACAGTTTAATCCTGCGGCAATGCAGTATTTTAATAAACATTACGGTATAAACAAATATAAAGTTGTCAGTTTGAGCGGCAAACCTAAAAGTGAGTTTTATGTTTATCCATGGGATGTGTGAGATTGTTTTGTTGCATCAAAAAGTGTTACCTTTTAAACATCAACTGATAGAGACAATACCAAGATAAACCCAGTGATCCTCCCTCTCCCCTTGCGGGAGAGGGTCAGAGCCTGCCCCTGCATGTCTTAAGCAGGGGGTAAGGGGTAAAAGGGGGATAACATGAAACATATCCTTACAATCATTAGTCGTGTATGTCATTGCGAAGCCGATGGACATCGGCTGAAGCAATCTCTGTTTTTGGCAACAATGATTATCAGCCTTTTATTTTTGCCTTTGCATGTCTCTGCGCAAACCAAAGAAATCATCGCAGAAGGCACATACAACATGGGTGATGGAGAGACACCGAGTGTTGCTGAAAGCAGGGCTTTACTTCAGGCAAAGAGGACTGCCCTTGAGCAGGCAGGGACCTATGTGGAGAGCTATTCAAAGGTAATAAATCTCCAGTTAACAGGCTGTTGAAAAAGGCATCAACAGCCTTGATTACACAGATTAGGAAAAACGATTACACAGATATTTCAATGGGTTTTAATCTGTGAAATCTAATCTTTTATCCGTGTAATCGGAGTTTGTTGAGTTTTTCAACAAACTGTTAACAGAAGATGAAATACAGGTTCTTGCATCAGGATTGATGGAGGTTGAGATTTTAGATAAGAAAAGGACTGTTGTAGGAGACGGTATTCATTTCTATGTAAAGATAAAGGCAAGGGTTAATCTTGATAAAACAGAAGAAATGGCAAAAAGGGTAAAAGAAAAAGATGTCATAGAGGATTATAAGAGGATTCAGGAGGCTTATGATAAAAGCCAGAAAGAGATTGAGGAATTAAAGAAGCAATTGGCACAGGCAAAGGGTGAAAAGGAAAAGAAAGAGGTAGAGGCAAAGATAACGGATGAGGAGAGATTTTTTCAGGCATTTGAGTTATATGAAAAGGGGCATACACATCTCATAAGTAAAGAAGCCAATGTAGCAATAGAAGCATTCACCTCTGCCATTGCCTTAAATCTGAAATATGCCTTTGTTTATTATTATCGTGGACTTGCTTATTTTATGAAAAGTCAATATGGGATGGCGATTGAGGATGTTAATAGAGCAGTTACATTAGACCCCAAATATGCTAATGCCTATATCATACGGGGACTTATCTCTTTTGAAAATAGAGAATACGATAAAGCTGTTTCTGATTTTCAAAAGGCATGTGATTTGGGAAACAAACTTGGATGTGAAACATTGCAGAGGATTGTAAAATAGAAAAAGTAGTAAGGACTTGTTCGATGCTAAGGGAAGATGAAGAATTTACCAAAGACTCTATAACGAATTATTTAAGAGAGATATTGTCTGAATTCACGGTTAAAGAAGGTGAAAATCCACCTGACTATTATGTTTGTTTCGGTGAGAAAGAGATTCCTCTTGAAATAACACGGTGTGAGCCGATTTATTCTCTTAAAAATAAAATTGAAAATCGCAAAACCGTTGAAGAATCTCTTTTTAATCTTTGTGATGAGTTTAATGGTAGGCTTAAAACACAAATTTCAAAGGGAGTATCCTTGCTTTTGCATATTGAGGGTCCCGTGGATAAAGATAAATGGAAAGATTTTCAGAAAGTTATATGTTAAGAAATTGTGCGAGTGATTGAATCAGATATTTGTAATAAATGGAATACATTTAACATATCTGGCAGAAAAGTAAGAATTAAAAAAATCAGACACGGTCAAGAATGGCGAAAGAAAATAATTGGTTTTATACATATAATGGGAGATATTCATATAATTCAATGTGATATTCAATTACAAGCTCAGTTGTTGCTGAACAGAATAATTGAGGAAAAAGAAACTAAAACAAAAATTATCAAGGGCAAAGAATGGAAAGATGAAAAATGGTTGGGTATCTTGAATAATTATTTTCTCGCTGATTTAGATAATTTTCTATTAGCGATAAACACTCTTAAGATGAGACATGGTTTTACAAAAATATTTTGGGTGAATAGCAATGGAAATGTAGCGGAGATATTCTCTAATTCAACAGGTTAAAGAGATAGGAACGCTTTTTCCCCATTTCTTAACAGAAAAACCGTTATTACCCGTTAATCACCCCATGCCTCAGAAATAGAGAACAGGATAAGCAAGGGGTTGAATGATTTGATAAAAAAGGCGAATTCATCTAAAATATAAAACACGAAGGAGGTATTGCGATGACAATATTACAGATAAAATCAGATACAGACAGCAGCGCTATGGATATTATCAAAACTGCGATTCAGGCTGAATTAAAGAGGCTTGAAATCGGGTTGGAAAAAAATGAGAGACAGATAGCAGTGTTTGAGAAAGAGTATAAAATCTCATCAGAAACATTTCTAAAAAAGCTCACTGCTGAGGATATGAAAGGCGGCGATACTGAATATATTTCATGGGCAGGGGAGTTGAAAATAAGAGAAAAAATACTCACGGACATAAACAGACTGAAGGAAATTCAGTATGTTGCTAACTGAATACCTTTCAAATCTGGTTAAGGTTATTGATGACTACTCAAAAACCAATCTAATCACTGATTCTGCATTAAGCGCCGATTACAGAACGGAAAAAACAGGCATTGTAAAAGGCTCTGTTACTTTTGCAGATAACTCTATACCTGTGTTTACTGAATATCTTGACCTAAAGTATAAAATTGAAAAACTTAATTACTCCTTTCATTATCAAAAACAAGATGGCTCTCTCATATTCCGCTATGATAATGCCAGACATAAGCCGCCGAGTGACGCCTATGGACATAAACACCTGCCTGCTGGAAAAGTATTCGCCGCAGAGCCTCCCTCATTAAAAGACATTTTTACTGAAATTATGGATTCGCTATTATGAGCGCCATGTACAAGCATTTGCCATTTGATAGATTAGAATGATAAGGTTTCATTATGACCAAACAAGAGGCCAAAAAACTTATAGCCGATGCCATTCAATCAGGCAGAAAATCGCTCATGGAGCCTGAGGCAAAGGAAATCCTTAAGGCATGGGAAATTCCTGTGCCGCAGCATTTTGTTGCGAAAGATAAAAGCCTGGCAATAGGCGCTGCAAATAATATCGGCTATCCTGTTGTGCTGAAGGTGATATCAAGCGATATCTTACACAAGACAGAGGCAGGCGGTGTGTGGGTAGGGCTTAAAAACGAACAAGATATTGACGATGCATTTAATGAGATGATATTTGCAATATCAGAGCATAATACAACAGCAAGTATTGAGGGCTTCTTAATAGAAAAGATGGTAGGTAAGGGGGTAGAAGTTATTATAGGAGGCATAAGAGATGCGCAATTCGGTCCTGCAGTGATGTTCGGTATCGGCGGTATAAATGTAGAACTTCTGAAGGATGTCTCTTTCAGGCTTGCGCCTGTTGCAAGAGAAGAATGTCTTGACATGATAAGAGAGATAAAAACATATCCTCTGCTTGCAGGCTACAGGGGCGGCGAGCCTTGTGATATTGACGCAATTGCAGATATTATTATCAAGGTCGGTAGTATTATGAATGAGATAGATGGAATCAAAGAGATGGAAATTAACCCGCTTATTGTATATCCTGATGGGGCTGTGGCAGTGGATGCAAGGGTAGTGTTGGATAAAGGCAGGTAATAGGCGATAGGCAAGAGGCAATAGGTAATAGATTTTAAGCCCAGGGCCTATAGCCCATTGCCTATGACCTATAATGTATTTTATGAACAAAACCCACGGTGGAAATATCTGGAAGATTGCAAAGGAAAACGGCCTGCAGCCAGAAGATATTATTGACTTCAGCGCCAGCATAAATCCGCTTGGCCTTTCGCCAAAGGCAGGGAAGGCGATTAAAGATACTGTTCCGCTTTTGAGACATTATCCTGAGCCGGGGGCTGACACATTAAGAGCGGAGCTTGCCTTCTACCATAATCTGCCTGAGGAAAATATCATTGTGGGGAACGGCTCCACAGAATTCATCTATCTTATCCCGCGGGTATTTAAGCCGAAAAAGGCGCTCATCGTTGAGCCTGCATTCAGCGAATACAGAAATTCGCTTAAATCTTCCGGATGCGGGATAGAGGATTTTTTAACTTCAGAAGATGAAGATTTTGCCCCTGATATAGAAAGGCTGTGCTCTGCAATGGGGAAAGGCTGCAATCTGGTTTACCTTGGCAATCCTGCCAATCCCACAGGTGTCTTATTGTCAAGAAAGGATATTCTTAAGATAGCAGCAGAGTGCCTAGGCTATGGAGCAATGCTGATAGTTGATGAAGCGTTCGTTGACTTTGTAGAAGAGAAATCTGTAAAAAATGACGCAATACTTTTGGACAACCTTATTGTCTTGAGGTCAATGACAAAGTTTTTTGGAATGGCAGGTTTAAGGCTTGGCTACATGGTTGCGCATAAGGAAATTATAAAAAGATTTAAGGACGTTGTGCCGCCATGGTCAGTTAATACGTTGGCTATTGTAGCGGGAATAGAGAGCCTTAAAGATGCAGAGTATATTAAAAAAACAAGGGAATGGCTGCAATATGAACGGCCTTTTCTTGCGCAAGGGATGAATGCCATCCCACTTTTAAAACCATATCCAAGCAGGGCAAATTATATGCTGGTTAAGATACTTATGGATGACATAACAGCAAAAGACATGCAGAAGCGACTGTTAAAAAGTAGTATCTTTATAAGGGATTGCAATTCGTTTACAGGGTTTTGTAATAACTTTTTCAGGGTAGCGGTAAAAAGGAGGGATGAAAACATATTGTTGCTTGATGCAATAAATCATATATTTATAGAGGCGCAGTCATAAGAATCAAGGAGGTATAAAAACATGAGAGAGCGAAACAGGGATATCCGCAGAAGGCGGCAGAGAAGAAAGAAGGCAATGAAGGCAAGGATTAAGGAGCTGATAAGTCAGGCGCATACAAAGACAAAGCCTGTTAAAAAGCCGACGGAGATTTTGCAAGAGGAGATAAAGGCCGTACAAAAGCCGGCAACACGAGTGGTGCGGCCTCCGAAGGGGGCAAAAAAGACAGGAGAGGCAGAAAAAAAGGGTGAATAAGGCGAAGGGTCGGAAAACAGAAATATGCTTCACAATTCACAGAGTAGTATATTGCGCAATTGGGTTTCTGATATCTGCTGTTTTTGTTGAAGGCATTAATGCTGTTCCATTTGGCAAGAGTATAAATTCGTATATGGTTGCTACTGTTGCAGGGAGCGGCATAAAGGGTTTTCTTGACGGCGTGAGAGAAAAAGCGCAATTCAGCTGGCCTACCGGTGTAGTTGTTGACAATAAAGGCAATATCTATGTTGCAGATTTTGCAAATAACCTGATAAGGCGGATTGATTCCAAGGGGGCAGTTGCAACATTTGCTGGGAGCGGCCATGCGGCATTTGCTGATGGCAAGGGGAGGATGGCACATTTCAAAGGGCCTGACAATATAGCCATAGACAAGGACGGCAATATCTATGTTGCGGATGCGGATAATTTTAGGATACGAAAGATTACCCCTGATGGAACCATAACCACAATTGCAGGGAGCGGCGTCAAAGGCTACCAAGACGGCGATGGGAAAAGCGCCAGGTTTGCATATCCTACAGGCGTTGCTGTGGACAGTGAAAACAATGTGTATGTTGCGGACAGGGGGAGTCATTCAATAAGAAAGATTATGCCGGATGGCAAAGTTGTCACTATTGCAGGCAATGGTTATCCTGCATATCTTGATGGGCAAGGGGTAAAAACACATTTTCATGACCCGATATCCCTTGCGCTTGACCAGACAGGCAATATCTATGTGTCGGATTCCGGCAATCATGCAATAAGAAAGATAACACCTGACGGTGTTGTATCTACATTATCAGGCAACGGCAGGCATGGCTACAAAGATGGGGTAGGAAAAGGAGCTTTTTTTTCCTGGCCCACAGGCATTGCAATAGACGGCGCTGGAAATATCTATTTGTGCGACTCTCAAAATAACAGGATACGCAGGATAACACCCGATGGTGTTGTAAGCACCGTTGCAGGCATCAGTATTCCTGGTTTTGCCGACGGCCCAGGCTATAATGCCCGGTTTAGCTTCCCTACGGGAATAGAAGTGGATAAGGCAGGGAATATATATGTGGCAGATTCCGGCAACAACAGGATTAGAAAAATAAGCCAGGGTGGAATATTGCAGGCCCAGCTTTTACTGCCTTGACAACCTCTGTTTTTGGTATAGACTTTTAAACAGAAGTAAGAAGTGGAGAAACGGGGAACAGGAGAAGCGGAGATGTTTTTTCACCGATTCACCCATTCACCCATTCTCCGATTCATGGTATTGTAAAGAGAGGTTTCTTTGGTATCTCACGATATTATAGTTGTTGGGGCTGGCCTGGCAGGCATGAGGGCTGCTATTGAGGCAGCTAAAAACGGGGGCAATGTAGCCATTGTTTCTAAGGTTCATCCTGTGAGAAGCCATTCTGTTGCAGCGCAGGGAGGCATAAATGCAGCGCTTGCAAGCAATGATTCATGGGAGACACATGCCTTTGACACAGTAAAAGGAAGCGATTATCTCGGAGACCAGGGCGCAATAGAGATAATGTGCAAAGAGGCGCCGGATGATATCTTTGAGCTTGACAGCATGGGCTGTCTTTTTAGCAGGGATGAGGCGGGCAATATCTCACAACGGCCATTCGGCGGCGCAGACTTTCCAAGGACATGCTATGCAGCAGACAGGACAGGCCACGCCCTTCTGCACACATTATATGAGCAGTTGATGAGGCAGGGCATTGCTATTTATGAAGAGTGGTTTGTAGTTTTTCTATCAGTTGAAGACGGGATATGCCGCGGCATGATTGCAATGGATATACATACCGGCAAGCTTCACAGGCTGCACTCCAAGGCGGTAATTTTATGCACAGGCGGTTACGGAAGGGTTTATAAAAATTCCACAAATGCGCTTATCAATACAGGCGATGGCATGGGGCTTGCGTTACAAAGCGGAGCGCAGTTGATGGATATGGAATTTGTCCAGTTTCACCCAACGACACTAAAATCTACCGGCATCTTAATCAGCGAGGGGGCGAGGGGAGAAGGCGCCTATCTTGTGAATTCAAAGGGTGAGCGGTTTATGAAGAGATATGCGCCCAAGGCAATGGAGCTTGCAAGCCGTGATGTAGTGTCAAGGGCAGAGCAGCAGGAGATTGAAGACGGCAGCGGAGTTGACGGCTGTGTGTTCCTTGATTTAAGACACCTCGGTGAATCGCTTATAGATGAAAGGCTTCCTCAGATACGGCAGCTATCTATAGATTTTGAGGGTATAGACCTTGTAAAAGATATTGTGCCGATAAAACCCGGCGCCCACTATTCAATGGGAGGAATAAAAACAGATGTCCGGGGCGCTACAAATATAAAGGGCCTTTATGCCGCAGGCGAATGCGCATGTGTGAGCGTTCACGGCGCTAACAGGCTGGGAGGAAATTCTCTGCTGGATACCATTGTCTTCGGCAGGAGGGCAGGATATGCAGCGTCTCAGTATGCAAAGGAAACTACATTAGCTGAGTTTCCAGAAAATGCCCTGAGAGATACAGCACAGGGGATTGCAGTTATCATAAACAGGGCAAATGGAGAAAAGACAGCTGATTTAAGAGACGAACTTGCTTATGTAATGAGCAGATATGTTGGTGTATTCAGAGACAAGAACAGGCTTGATACTGCTTTAGCTGAGATAATGAAATTAAAGGCAAGATACGAGAATATCTCTGTAGAGGACAAAGGAGATATATTTAATACTGAACTTATATCAGCATTGGAATTGGGTCATTTGATGACTATTGCGGAGTGCATTGTTCTTTCTGCAATAAACAGGAGAGAAAGCAGAGGGGCGCATTATCGTCTTGATTTCCTATTACGGGATGACGCTAACTGGCTTAAGCATACGCTTTTGAGTAAAGATGGCGATGGTATTAAGTTGAGTTATAAGGAGGTTGCCATAACTAAATATAAACCCATGGAAAGGAACTATTAGATTTGACTAATTTTAATGAAATATACTATAATACAACATTTAAAATTTTATCCACAGTTATCTCAAAAAAAGATTTATTAAATAGAGGGGGCGTAGATGGCCAAGACAGCAAATAATCATTCACAAGAGCTTCAAAAACTCATTGAAGTAGGCAAGGAAAAGGGATTTCTTACCTATGATGAGATTAATGATGCGCTGCCTAGCGAAGGTTTTTCTGTTGATGATATGGACGGCCTTCTTGAAACCCTTGGGGAGATGGGGATAGAAGTGGTGGACAGCGCTGAAAAGGCGCGGGCAACTGAGGAAGCAGAGGAAGAAAAGGAAAAGGTTGTTGAGGTTGAAGGCATAGAAGACCCTGTCAGGGTTTATATGAAGGAGATGGGCGCTGTTTCTTTGCTCAACAGAGAAGAAGAGGTTGTTTTGGCCAAGGAGATTGAAGAGGGCAGGACTGAACTGAAAAGACTTACACTCAAGAGTCTGTTTGCAGCCAGAGAGGTATTGAGAATATCTGAGCGTGTAAAGACGGACAAGGCATCCATCCGAGAGCTTATGGAAGAGGTTGATGAGACGATCCAGCAATATGATGAAGAAAGCGTAACAGAGGTTCTGACTACGGTAGATAAGTTGAAGAGGAGAAAGATAGATGGCGCATATAAAATATTAAAAGACTTAAGCCTGAACCCAGCGGTAATAAACAGGATTGTCCGCAGGGTGACAAGACTGGAAAGTCTCATAGAGAGGGAAGAATCTAAAAGGGGCAGCAAGAAGACAGAAAAGGCTAAAAAACGCATACGATGGATAATGAGAAAGATAGGTATGAACAGGGAAGGGCTGAGGCAGTTAGCTAAGGACATAAATAAATATGATATTGTTGTGAGGAAGGCGAAAAAGAGGCTTATTGAGGCCAACTTAAGGCTGGTGGTAAGCATTGCAAAAAGATATGTGAATCTGGGGTTAAAATTTTCAGACCTTGTTCAAGAAGGCAATATCGGCCTTATGAAGGCAGTGGATAAATTTGATTATAAAAAGGGATACAAGTTTTCTACCTATGCAACATGGTGGATTCGTCAGGCAATAACAAGGGCGATTGCTGACCACGGCAGGACAATCCGTATACCTGTGCATATGATAGAGACTATAAACAGGTTATTGCAGACATCCCGCCAGCTTTTGAAGGAGCTTGGCAGGGAGCCTACCCCTGATGAAATAGCAGAGAGGATGGATATCCATGTTTCAAAGGTAAGACGAATCCTCCGCCTTATGAAGCAGACCCTTTCGCTGGAAACCCCAATCGGAGATGACGAAGAAAGTTCTCTTGGTGATTTTATAGAGGACGAAAAATCGCCATCGCCTGCACAGGCAGCTATAGAGAGCGACCTTTCAGAGCAGACCAGGCGGGTGCTTGCCAGCTTGACACCGCGTGAGGAAAAGGTCTTGAGGATGAGGTTTGGCGTGGGGGAAAAACAGGATTATACCTTGGAAGAGGTGGGTAAGGTTTTAGGGGTTACAAGAGAAAGGGTGCGTCAGATAGAGGCCAAAGCCATAAGGAGGCTGAGGCATCCTACCAGGGTTAAGATTCTGAAAGGCTTTGCTGAAGAGTAATTTTTAGCAAAGTAGATTTGTCGCAGAGGAGAATATGAATATAGTATTAACCGCAGCTACCGTAATGGTCTTTATATTAATGAGCTCCACTTTTTGTTATACGGGCGAAAAATATACTGACGTTTCTCATTATTATAGATATATTAAAGATAATACAGCCCCGTATGAGCCAATTGACGAGATAAATTATGAAGAGGCCAATAATCTCTATGTATACTATGAGGCATATTATAATAAGGAAGGCAGGGTAAGCTCTCTCAAGAAATATGTCAGAGGAAAGTTGGAGTGGACAGAAGACTACACCTACGGTGTTACAGGACAGATTGAGGATAGAAAGATTTCTCTTGCAGATAAAAAGTAGCTTCTATCTATTGCGAGAAAAACGGTCAACCCAAAAAATGCAGTTGCATTTTTTAACAACGTCTATCTGGTTTTAACATTATTATAGATATTCCAGTAAGCTATTTTCTACTTCTTCTAACAGCCTGCCTGTTATCTGAACAAGTTTAACCCTCGATTTTTGTCCTACGGTAATCTCTATCTGGTTTTTTCTTATCCCCAATATAGCTGCAAGAAATTTTATGCATGCCGAATTTGCCGCTCCGTCTACCGGCGGGGAGGTGAGTCTTATCTTGAGGGCTGAATTGTCATGAATGCCTGCAATCTCATTTTTTGATGCGCGGGGTTGAATGTAGAGTTTTAAGACTATTCCGTCTTTACCTTCTGTTAAAAAAGGGAGTTTACTTTTTGATGAATTTGAGTTTGTCATCCTGGACATCACCTTTTGCTGCCTCTTGTCCTGCCATATTCAAAAGATTGGCATGATGTTCAAGGATTGTCCTTATGGAGGTTTGCATCTCAAGCCGCTGCTTTTTTAATTGGTATATCTCATCTTGAACTTTTACCACCCGTTCGTGCGCTTTTTTTACGAGTTCTTCTGCCTGGATTTTGGCCTCTGAGACGATAAGCTCTGCCTCTTTTTTTGCATTATTTTTCAAATCTTCTACCATTCTCTGTGCTGTGGTAATGGTTTCTCTGAGTATCTTTTCCCTCTCCTCATGTTCCGCAAGTTTGGCAGTCATATCCTTTATTTTATCTTCAAGCTTATTATTCTGCTTTGTCGCCTCTTCAATTGCTTCAGCAATAACTCCTAATAAGGCATTAACCTCGTTTTTGTCATATCCTAATGCGCTTCTTTTAAATTTATGCTCCTTTATTTCTATTGGCGTAATCTTCATGTTTAGCCTCCTGTTCTTAATCTTATTGCCAGTTCATTTAATGTCTTTACCAAAAATACCTGTAAAAATATTATGACGAGTAAAACTATAATTGGCGAAAGATCTATGCCGCCCATAAACGGCAGTCTCCGCCTTATAGGATACAATATAGGCTCTGTTGCCTGATATAAAAATCTCACTATTGGATTATACGGGTCTGGATTTACCCACGATATGAGCGACCTAATAATGATAATCCACATATAAATATTTAATAGATAATATATGACTGTTGCTGATGCATCTATGAGATTAGCAAATATGAACAAGTTTACCCTCCTGTAAACTGATTACACGGATTTCTCAAACAGATTACACAGATTGAGAATAATACTATAGTGTTTAAATCGGTGTAATCATCTTTATAATCTGTGTAATCGTATTACCTCCCTGACAATTCCTTTGACCTCTTTGTTGCCGCTTCAACCGCTTTTATTATTGTTGATCTTAAACTGCCTTCCTCAAGCTTTTCAAGGCCAGAAATGGTAGTGCCTCCAGGCGATGTTACCATGTCTTTTAGTTCGCCGAAATGCTTGCCGCTTTCCATTGCAAGCTTTGCAGAGCCGAGGACTGTTTGAATAGCAAGCAGATTTGCGGTTTTTCTCGGAAGCCCCACCCGGACGCCTGCGTCTGACAATGCCTCAAGGATTAAAAATACATAGGCAGGCCCGCTTCCGCTTAATCCTGTCACAGCATCCATAAGTTCTTCGTTTTCAATGAGCACAACTTTGCCCACGGCCTCAAATATCGCCACAGCAATATCCCTGTCTTCTTTTGAAACACCCTGCCCCGGACAAATGCCTATGGCGCCTTCCAGGACAAGGGCAGGGGTATTTGGCATAACCCTGATAAGCGGTATGTTGTGGGGAAGGCACTGGAGTATATAATCCATTGTTACGCCTGCGGCTATGGAGATGAGGAGCTTATCTTTATTCAAATCAGAGCCAATCTCCTGAAGCGCAGATTTTACATCATTTGGTTTTACAGCAAGTATAATTATATCAGCCCCTTTTGCAACCTCAAAATTTTTGGTAAACACCTTTGCCTCATAATGCTCTACAATATACGCAAGTCTTTCCTTGACCTTGTCAGCGACAAGTATCTGAGCAGGGGTTATCTTTTTTGAGGCAAGAAGTCCTTTTATAAGCGCCTCGCCCATGTTGCCGGCGCCGATAAAGCCGATGGTTTTTTTTGTAAGCATAAGCCTCCTACTCCCCCCCGTTTTTACAAATGCAATCTTTGGCCAAATACTGTGTCAAAGCTAACTGTCCAAATACTCACATACCTAAAAGAGTATGCTCCGTTTTGTCCCGCCAGCTTTTCCTTGTCTTTGACTCAAATCTTGCGTTTGTATCCCAAATCGTGCCATATAAAATTTCGTATCTTCGTCAATTTCCTTCTTCCCATGAAGCAATCTTTAAAATATCAAAAAGCTCAGACATTTTCTCATACGGCTCAGGTAAATCTTGCCAATCTATTTTCACATCTTCTCGTCAGGTTTTTCCATTTTTCATCTCAAGCTCTTCATGGGTATACCATTCCTTGCCCCTTTTAACAGCTATAAATTTCCCCCTGCTTATGAGCGTTCTCATACTGTCAGGCGCATAATTAAGAGAATTGGCAACTTCTTTTGCCGGTCTGGCTTTGATACCCTTTTTTGTCTCAAGAAGCCTGACCAGAATCCTGTCAAGACTCCTTCTTAATGCCTCGTGCAGAAGAACCTCCATGCGCTCAGTTTTCATAAGTCCCAGCGCTGTTTTTGTTTTATCTTTGTCAAACTCCTGCCGTGTCAGGGTTCTGAGCGCTTTGTCTCCCTGCTCAAGCGATAGGTAATACCTTTCTCTGTTCGTTTCGTCTCCTTTAAGAATTACCGGCGGACAGCCCTTTGAAAGAAGAAGGTAGTTCAGGATTATCCTTCCTATGCGGCCGTTGCAATCGTCAAAAGGATGAGTCACTTCAAAAAGGATATGCTGTGCCGAAACAGCCCGCATGAGTTCTTCAGAATTTATAGTTTCTTCTGTATATTGCCTGTAAAAGGCAAGCCATTTTTCAATATCATTGGGGGCTGGAGGGATGATTTTTGCGCCTGTGATTTTTACATCACCATTCCTGTATTCTCCTGCTGTCTTTATGCCCTCATAAAGCATTTTATTTATCTGCCGTATCATGGCAAAGCTGAACATGAATTCGCCGGTCTTATGATTCTGGTATGCCATCTCATAAAAATATTTTGCAGCCCTGAAATAGTTTAAAGCCTCCTGCTGGTTTTTCTTTATTGGAACTCCCTTTGAAAGAACCTCTTCAAGCTCGTCTTCTGATATGAAAACACCTTCAATAAGAATAGAATTACGGGTCTCTTCTTTGAGAATATAAAGCCATTCCTCGTTAATTACTTCAGGTTCGGGAAGACCGCCGAGATTACGAAGAAATTCCAGTCTTTTCCTCAATAATTTGTTTCGCATAAAAGCATGTTATTTTATAAATCTAATAATGTCAAGAGGTTAGTGCTGTTTCGCAAAAGGCAAAATTTCCAAACGAAACAGTTGTACTATGTAGAAGCTGGAATGGAATGGATTGGTGAATTAAAGAAAGACTAATTTCCTAATGTTTAATAAGTGTCAATATATACTTTTTCAACAACCTTTTCTAATATTTCAATCAACTACTTCGGCCTCTCACCGAATATCGCTGTCCCAACCCGTATAATTGTTGCCCCTTCTTCAATGGCAATCTCAAAATCATGCGACATGCCCATAGAAAGATCTTTCATAATAACATTAGGAATATTTTCACGCCGTATCTTTTCCGCCAGCCTTCTTAACTCAGTAAAATAAGGCCGCGACATTTCAGGGTTTTCAAAATATGGCGGGATGGTCATGAGTCCCTTCAATGAAAGGTTTTCAAGTTTGGCTATTTCACGGGCCAAAACCAATGCCTCATGTTCAGTAACGCCGCCCTTTGTCTTTTCCTTTGCCAGATTTACCTGAATCAAGACATCTATTTTTTCTTTTGCCCTTTTATTTAACTCTTTTGCGAGGCCGATTGAATCAACGCTTTCTATCATGTCAAAAAGCAAAACAGCATCTTTTGCTTTATTCTTTTGGAGATTACCTATGAAATGCCAACGTATATCTTTTTTACTCCGCTCTAAGTCTTTAATCTTTCTCTTTGCCTCCTGCACATAGTTTTCGCCAAATACAGTTACGCCAGCCTTTACAGCCTCCTGCATCCTTTTGACATCGACTGATTTTGTAGCTGCTAAAAGGGTTATTTCCCGCGGCTCCCTTCCAACATGTTTGGCAGCCCGTTCTATCCGTTCTCTGATTATTCCAATATTCTTTGCAGCAATGGATGGCATTTACTCACCTTTCAAGTAGCGTTGCCATTTATGGGCAACGGTTTTTTGTTGGGGATAAACCCCAACGTTACATTCTTACAATCCCAAGTTCTTCCAGCGCCTGTTCCAACTCTTCCATCGGCAGTCCAACCACATTTGTATATGAGCCTTCTATCTTTTCAATCATAAAGTTGCCGATACCCTGCGCAGCATAGGCACCGGCTTTATCCATCGGTTCGCCGGTTTTAATATAATCTCCAATCTCTTTATCTGTAAGGTTTTTTATTTTTACTCTGCTTTCTACCACCATTTTTGTCGTTTTACCTGTAGCGGCATTCAAGATGCAGAATGCTGTTACTACCTTATGATACCTGCTGCTTAAGAGATTCAACATCTCATGCGCCTTTTTTGCATCAGATGGCTTGCCCAGAATGAGATTATCAATAAAGACTATGGTATCTGCCCCGATGACCCAGCCGCTTTTTACCTTTTTTGCAGCCGCCTTTGCCTTCTCTTCTGCAAGCCTTAACGTATGCTCTATAGGAGATTCACCTTTCCTTATATCTTCTTCAATATCGGCCGGGCATGTATCAAATGATAAACCCGCCTCAGTAAGCAGCGCCTTCCTTCTCGGAGAAGATGAGGCAAGGGTAATTCTGTCTTTGTTTCGCATGTTCAGCGTATTTAAAAGTAGAGGCTTTCTAACGGGGTTTATAGCACATTTTAGGTCAGCTATCAAAGAGAAATCTTTGGACGCGCAATATCAGGATAGACCCCAAAGTAGTGCAGCCAGCCCATTTCCCATATTGCGCCAAGAAGGAGAAGGGTTGCTACAAGAACGAATAATAATTTAGCATCTTCTATAGCAGCCTTAAGCGCCTCAAGTCTTGTCTTTTTGCCTTTCCATAAGGGGTTTAAAAGAGAAAGGCCGATATTTATGCCTGCTGCGGATGAAAATACATAACCGCCGAACTCCAAAATAAATGTGCCGTAAAAGACTACAGCGTGCATATTTGTTGGCATTGTCCCGTAAAAGATTACACCGACAACCCATGCCCTGAACACTGCAATGAGATACGGGAGAAAAAAGATGATGCCAGGCACTGTGGTTGATAAAAATGCGCCGAAGATGAGATTGAAAAAGAATGTATATGTTATTTTAAGAGAGAGGTACGGCGCAAGCGGGCCTGTAAGCGGCTTTAAATAACCCATATCAGGCAGTTCTTTTAATACCTCAGCCTTTAATTCCACAGCCCCAGGCACCCCATTGGCTACCATCCATTGTCCGAAAAACAGGAAGACAATGTTTGTGATAATGAGAAATATGATGAGGGATTTAAGTTCTTTTGTTTTTTGCCATGCCTGACGATACAGCTCTTTTATCTTTGCCATGTTCATTTGTTTTTGCTCCTCTTAAATTTTCTGATACGACCAGACCTTTCCGTCGTCTTGAATTGCTTCGACCCTTTTAACAAGTCTTTTCTTATACAGATTCAATAATCTCATGCCGCTGGCATTTGGCTCAAGCTTCATTTCTTCCGAAAGTTCTTTTGCGGTGATATTCCCCTTTTTCAGTATGAGT
>MGRL01000104.1 GCA_001798165.1 Deltaproteobacteria bacterium RIFCSPHIGHO2_02_FULL_43_33 | reverse complement strand
CTCCGCCCTGATATGATGCGCCTTTTCATGGGCTGATTTATCAACTTCAGGGTTAAATACAATTTGAGTAACGCCCTCTCGGTCTCTCAAGTCTATAAATATCAAGCCGCCGTGGTCGCGCCTTTTCTGCACCCATCCCATAAGGATTACATCTTTGCCGATATTGCCGCCTGTCAGTTCTCCGCAGTAATGGCTTCTTTTCCAATCTCCAAGATTCTCTGCCAAGTTAATGCCTCCTTTAGTACGAACACAATAAATGACTTTATACTGCGTTAGACTCCTCGGAAAATCCTCAACATACTAAAAGTATGCCTGCGGTTTTCCTCGTCGTCTGCCTTGTCTAAAACCATTTCTTGCGTCAGTATGATGTCATTTTATTTATTACAGTTGTATTAGTAATTGGTTACACAGACTGCTTGCAATCTTTGCACTTATAGCACACCATCCAACTATTTTCAATCGTAATAAAACACACTCATGGCAATCAGCAATGGGTAATGTGCAATAGAAAAATAGTCTTATTATTTTATAGTCTATAGCCCATCACCTATAGCCTGCTTTGTTAAATTTCATTAATTTTTATCTTGACAATGCTATGACGATATTATATACACATTCCACTAAACTTGATTTTAAGATTTAATTTCAAAGAATGGAGGAAAACAGGATGAAGAGGAAGCTTTTTTTGGCAGCATTGTTGTTTAGCGCAATAATTGCTATTGCCGGAATAGGTTATGCAGAATACGGCGATATTGTGCTGGGTAAAAAGGTTGAGAGCATGGAAAAGGCAGGCGTAAAACCGGTCATGTTCCCCCATTGGTTTCACAGGATTAGATTTAAATGCAAGGTTTGCCATGAAGACATATTCATCATGCAGAGGGGGGCAAATGATATTAATATGATGGCTATAATGAACGGCGAATTCTGCGGCAAATGCCATAACGGCCTGATTGCATGGGAACCCCTTTATTGCGACCGCTGCCATTCTTTGGAGGGTCCGGTACCGCCTTACCCTGCGGCGCCAACTGCTGCACCGCCGGCAACAAAATAAGTTTAATTTATAATGCGAAAGGAGAATATATATGAAGAGCCTTTATTCAATAAAGTTTATTTTTAGGATTATCTCTCTGATTATTTTTACAACCTTTGTTTATGCAGGCATAATATCTGCTGCTGAACCTGTAAAAACACCTGCAGGGACGCAAAAAACTGCCCCTGCGGCAAAAGAGACTCAACCAAAAGAAAAAGTGTCTCCCCTCCTTGACCCAAATGACCCAAAGAGCATTTTGTATCTTGACACCAAGGGTAAATTGGCAGGCACAGGCGACCCGGCTAAATCAGGGCCTGCCAGCGAGGCAGCCAAGGCAGGCGCAGGCTGGCACCCGGCAGCCCTTGCAGGGGCAGTGCTTCCTAAGGACAGATATGGACTGGTAGACTGGGCAAAGGCTGTAAAGGATAAGGTCATATCACCAAGGCCTTCCCTTGACCCAAAGGAAGAAGAAATGCCTGCAATGGATATGAATGTTGTTATAGAGGCAAAGAGCGACTTTGTCAATGATGTGGTCTATCCTCACTATATGCACACATGGTGGCTGAAATGCGAGGTATGCCATCCCGCCATTTTTGTGCCGGCAAAGGGACAGAACAATATGACCATGTCTGCAATCGTTGAAGGCAAGTTCTGCGGCAGATGTCATGGAAAAGTTGCTTTCCCATTAGCTGACTGCAACAGGTGCCACACCCAGCCTAAAAAGGCAGCAAAAAAGTAGATGGCGCTTAAGTTATTATTAGCAATTTTTCTTAGCATTGCTATGCTATCAATAGCTCATTCTGCCAAACTCGGAGACATCGTATTTGATGATAAGGCAGCGAGCCTGAAAAAAGCCGGCGTGGGGCCGGCGGTCTTCCCCCACGGCAAACACGAGGATATATATAAGTGTGATGACTGCCATCCAAAGATATTCAAGGATAAGCGTGGGGCGAATGATGTTACTATGCAAAAAAATATGTCCGGCGAGTTCTGCGGCAATATAGAGTGTCACAACAGCCCCAAGGCATTTCCCTTATATCAGTGCAAGAAGTGTCATACAGAAAAAAAGAAGTAATTATAGATGGGGAAGGGTTTTATAATAAATTCTTCCCTGTTTATACAGAGCATCATAACTTCGCATACCTGTCCGCCTCAGGCGGACTCCTCGGCTCGTTGTTGTGTTTTAAATAACATCCTGCCTCTGAACAAATCCTTACATTGCAATAATGCGCTAACCGGCGCTCATAACTCTATTACGGCCTTCGGCCTTTGCGCTATAAAGGGCTTTATCGGCATTTTTAAAAAGCATTTCCACTATATCTGAAGTTACATGCTTGCCTAAAGACGGTGTTTGGTTTTCGTAAGAGGCTACCCCTATCTGGCATTCTACACCACAGGGAGATTAGAAACAATTCCTTTAGTTACTTTGTGACATTATCGCAGATTTTCTACGTGCATTGATTTACAAAAAAAATTTGGGATTGAAAAAAAGACGGTGGATGTCTATTTGGCAGGCATGATTGCAGGTGCATTGAGCTTTATTTTTGCAAAAAATTCAAAGTTGAAGAAAAATATTGCATGGTTCAAGGAAAAATCGAATGTCTCTTTGAGGCAAATCCGGCTTGATAGTTATGCCTTTTCCCCTTTCATAAATATAAGAGCACTGTATGTGAACGTATTTGGATCTTTTATTAGTTTCTCCAAACCTAAAAGAACGAATTCCAGCTCTTCTTTATCTGGATAAATGCTTCCGAAATTTTTTCTTATTGTCCTTGTCTTTTCAGTCCAATTCTCTATTTCGGCAATTGACGGAGTTCCTGCAATAAGATGATGTTGCATCAAATAAGGAGTTATCTTAGAAAAACCTGCTGTTTGGTAATAGTGAAAAAGCTTTCTTCCGACAAAAGCATCAAATCCAAACTCGGAAAGAAATCTTGTGACATTATACAGTCCTTTTCCCAGGTTTGAATCAATCGGATAGTGAAAAAGTGAATTCCCATCCAAATCGCCAGTAACGACATATCCGCCTTCTTTAGCTATCCTCTTCATTTCTTCTAATGCGTTGATGGGTTTCTTTAAATATTCAAAGAGGAATCTGTTCCACAAAAAAGCAAATTTATTTTTTGCGAAAGGGAGCTTATAGACGTCACCAGTAACAAATTCCACATTCTTTGCTTTTTTCTTTTCGGCAAGAGTCCTTGCCTCATTTATTCTTTCTTCACTCCTATCAATGCCGATTACTTTTGCAGGATATGCTATTTTTGCCATCTCCAAAGTCACCGCCCCTGAAGCGCATCCGATATCAAGAGAATGCATCCCTTTTATCAATCCAAGTGCATTTAATTGAGATATGGTTGCTTCTGTATCTGTTTTTCTTCTGACTCTTTCGCCTTCAAAAGGACTCTCCATGATATATTTATCTGCCATTTGGTTTCTGACCATCCAGAGGTTCATAAAAGTTATTAAAATGTTTTAATAAAATATTAAAGCCATCTTTTTTTGGAAGAAGAAACTCGGCATATTCTTTCTTTTTGTGCATTCCTAAAGCAAGAAGTATTTTTTCGTCTTGCGACTCAGAAAGACAAACTGTAAATGGTCTTCCTTTTTCAATATAGTAGTTTATTGATTCTTGTGCCAAGCATCTTCTTGCTAAATCATCTTCCTCGAACATCTGCACAGTGAATGCGTTGAAGAAGAATGAAAAATTTATCCCGAGAGGAGAATAATCCAACAAAGAATATCCCAAGAGTTTTTCCTTCTTTTTGGCAAGCAGAATGTCTCTTTTCCGCCATAAACCTGCAGATTCGTATTTTCCTGATGTTTCAAAAATCCCTCCAAGGGGATTTTTAAGTCCTTTTGATTCGAGAAGAATTGTGCTGTGTTTTTTCTCAATTTCTTTTTTGAAATATTCTGCATCTTCTTGTCCAAATGGACTAACCACGACATAATCTATGCTGCCGGGCATTTTCCTGTCAAACGCCCCAATAAAATACCCTTTTACACTATATTCAAATAATTCAGGCGAAAGATTTTTCATAAAAGACCCGAATATTCTTTCTGGCCATACATTATCAGGCCTATAGAGAAACCTTATATGGTTACAAGAAGGATTTTCAATCATCCAATTTACAAGCGAAACAAGATTCTCATGGACACCTCTCTAATCATGATCGCCTGTCGCATGCTGTATCAACCATGAATTATCGGTATATTGAGCGGCACAAACAGAGCTGGTTAGTTTTCCATCCTTCAATTTATGAAAAAATACAAAAACATCGCTGTCTGTTTTTAACAATTTTTCCCATACATCGCTAATCTCTGAAAAATATGGGGACATCGCCTCTTCTTTTGAAGGATAGATGAAATTTATTTTCTTGTAGAAATCAAAAATGCGTTCAAAATTCATGTTTGATGATGAAGAGATTTCTCCGCATATATTTTTAACCATTTATACACCCTTTATTAACGAGACATCTCTGCCTCATACCTAAATGCGATACGTATTTTTTTGAAAAATTATGAGAAGCACTTTTGCTTTTTTCTTGTTAGTTCCTTGTATTTTGGAGATATAAAATAGTTTATCTGATAAATAATCCACAGAACTTGTCTTTCTTCACCCCTTTACTTAATTTCTTAAATTTCAAATTTATAAATCTTTTCAATGCAAAGGCTGACTGGTAACGATCCCTCGGATCTTTTTGAAGAAGCCGGTGTATAACTTCAGCAAGTGCGCGAGGTATGTCTGAGCGCAAAGTGCGCACAATAGTCGGCTGGACTGTCAGATGCTGGCGCAGTATCTCACCGATACTACTACCGCAAAAGGGGGGCCTCCCTGCAAGGCATTCAAATAAAACAATTCCCGCTGAATATAAATCAGAACGTTCATCAACGCCTTGATTGAGAAGCCCAGCCTGCTCAGGTGAAAAATAATAGCAGGCAGTAGTGGCGGACATATTATATACAAAAGAACCTGCCGGAAGGGCAGGGGCAAGCCCAAAATCAATAAGGGTATTACGCCGAACACCAGCTTTTTCATAGGTAATTATATTGGAGGGCTTTATATTCCGGTGAAATACCCCGTGCTCATGGATTGTCTTGAGCGCTTCAAGGAGTGAAATTCCTAAGACAATAACTTCTTTTATTTCCAGGGGCCGCTCTCCAAACGTTTATTGAGCGGTGTTCCTTTTATAAACGGTCTGATAAGGTATACAAGCCCCTTCTCCTCTCCTCTATGCAGTATGGACGCAACAGACGCCGTTTGGGAACTGTTAATCATCTGAATCTCATGTTCCATCCTGATCCGCATACTTGGAGAGAGATTCGCAGCAGGAAACACCTTAATAACTACATCGTCGCCAGTGTCTATATCAACGCCTAAAAAGGCGCTTGCGCCGCTTCGGTCATTGAGCGGTTTATCAATACGGAAACGACCGGCAAAAATATTCTCCATAGACGATTTGTCCGCTAAAAGATATTCCATGTGATATGTTCTTAAAAAAGATTGGTCATCTTGCTTTTTGCCCATCAATGGTCGAATAAAACGGAACAATTACTAATAGCCCGGTTATAAAATATCTTTTGAAGCTTGCCTTGAGCTTTTTTATCGTTATAACCTTTGCTTTTTCTCAGTTAGAATCTCCAGGGGCGAACCGCCGGTCATTATGTCCTATGTATGTAGATTATTCATCGATTTTATTGCTGTTTCAACCATACCTTCTGTTATGAGCCGTATCCTATTTTTTGCATCCACATATACCATGGCAGGCTGATAGTTTATTGCCTCTATCTCTTCCATACCCGCATAGCTGGCTATTATAATAATATGCCCCTTTTTTGCCAGGTGGGCAGCAGCGCCATTAATGCAGACCTCTCCGCTCCCCCGCTCGCCCTTGATTACATAAGTCTGAAACCTCTCTCCGTTGGTCACATTGTAGATGCTCACCTGTTCATACGGCAATAGCCCTGCTGCATCCATCAGTTCCTCGTCCAGCGTTATGCTGCCTTCATACTCAATATTCGCATCAGTAACCGTTGCCCTATGAATCTTTGATTTCAGTATAATCCTTTGCATGTTTTAATTAAACCTCCTTTTTATGAGGCTGAAGGCTGATGGCTGAAGGAAAAAATAAGAATATATAGTATTTTGTCTTTCTTCAGCCTTCTGCCTTGCGCCTTCAGCCTAATATACAATTATCTATAAGTCTGTTTCCCCCTATTTTTACAGCCACGGCCAGAAGTGCCCTGTCAGTAATCTTTTCCAAGTCTTCCAACGTATTTATATCGCAGACTTTAATATAATCTATTACTGCCAATGGTTCTGTTTCTATGATATTCCTCGCCTCTTTTAATATGGTATTTGCATCTTTAATGCCGTTGTTAAATATACCCTTCCCTTTTATAAGCGCATTGCAGAGACAAAGGGCTGCCTTTCTTTCATCCATATTGAGATAGCTGTTCCGAGAACTCTTTGCTAAGCCGTCTGACTCCCTCACTATCGGCATATCTATAATATTTACTTCCATATTCAAATCACGAACCATTCTTTTTATAACTACCAATTGCTGAAAATCCTTTTCGCCAAATATGGCAATATCAGGCATCACAATATTAAAGAGCTTTGCAACCACTGTTGCAACGCCGCGAAAATGCCCTGGCCTGGAAATGCCGCAAAGATACTTGCTCAAATGTTCCACATCAATATATGTCTGAAAACCTGTTGGATATATCTCCTCTGCGGTTGGATTAAAAACCACATCTACCTTGTTGGCTTCTGCGACTACCAAGTCTTTTTTTAAATCTCTTGGATATGATGCGTAATCTTCCTTTGGCCCAAATTGAGTTGGGTTAACAAAAATACCCATCACAAGTATATCGCCCACCTCTCTTCCCTTCTTCAGTAGGCTCGCATGACCGTCATGCAAAAAACCCATTGTAGGAACAAATGTTATTGTCTTACCGGAACTTTTTACATCAGATGAAAATGACTGCATCTCTCTTATAGTTGTTATAAGTTTCATAAAAACTAAAGGCTATGGGCGATGGGCTATAGGCAATAGGTTTAATTATCTTTTCTCTCTTGCCTCGTGCCTATCACCTATTGCCTGTTTTATCAAAAGCTATGCTCTTTACCCGGGAATCTGCCTTTCTTTACATCCTCTACATATACATTGACAGCAGAAGATATTAATTCTTTTAAATTAGCATACCGTTTAATAAATCTTGGCTTAATATTATCGTATAAACCTAAGATATCATGTATAACAAGAACCTGGCCATCGCAATGAGGCCCAGCGCCTATGCCTATAGTTGGGAGAGAGATAGCTTCAGTTATCTCTCTTGCCAGGTCTGACGGCATCCCTTCCAGCACAACGGAAAATGCCCCTGCCTTTTCTACTGCCCTTGCATCATCAAATAGCCTTTTTCTCTGCTTCTTTTCTTTGCCTTGAACTTTATAGCCTCCCATCCTATGAATAGCCTGAGGGGTAAGGCCGATATGCCCCATAACAGGCACACCCATATCTATTATGGCGCTTATGGTGTCTGCCACTACTACGCCACCTTCAAGTTTAACAGCCTCTGCGCCTTCTTGCACCAGCAGCCCAGCATTTCTTTTAGCGTCTTCAACAGATGTCTGATAAGATAAGAAAGGCATATCTGCAACAATCATTGCGTTCTTAGTTCCGTTTGCAACAGCCCTTGTGTGATACCTTATTTCATCCATGGTAACTGACAGGGTATTCTTATAACCGGCAAAAACCATCCCTGCAGAATCACCAATTAAGATAATGGGGACACCTGCCTCATCAAGTATCTTTGCCATTGTATAGTCGTAGGCAGTAAGGACAGGAATCTTTTCACCCTCTCCTTTCATTTTCCCAATATCAAGCACTGTTATTTTTTTCACCTTAACCTCAAATCACGCTTAACGTGGCAAATAAAAAAGCCTTCTGAACTAAATCCAGAAGGCCAAGTTAATAATTTATGATTTGAGATTTACGATTTTAGATTTTAAATTGTAATTCGTAAATCGTAAATCAAAAATCCTATTATCCCTTCCGTCCCAGTTCAAATAATTGAATCCAAGCGGTACATAAGATTTCGGATTTGGGATTTAAAATCCGCAATCCCAAATCGCAAATCCAAAATTGTATTACTTTACCGGTATATAGTGCTGCACTCCCCCTTTTATAGACCTTATCTCTTTTACCACATTTGCAAGGTCCTCTGGATGGCTGACAAAATCTATATCAGAGGTATTTATCACAAGAAGCGGCGTGTCTGTATAATAAAAAAAATATTTGTTGTACGTATCAACTAATTTTTCTATATAATCTTCCTCTATATTAGCCTCGTAAGCCTTGCTTCTTTTTTTAATTCTTTCAATAAGCACCTCTGGTCTCGCCTGAAGATATATTACCAAATCAGGCTTAGGTATCCTTGCATCCAACAGCCTGTATATCTGCTCATACAAAGATAGCTCATTTTCATCAAGATTCAGATACGCAAATATCTTATCCTTTGCAAAAAGATAATCTGCAATAACAGTAGAATTAAAAAGCTCCTGTTGAGACAGGTCTTTTTGCTGCTTATATCTGCTCAGAAGAAAAAAGAGCTGAGTCTGGAATGCAAATTTTTTTCTATCTTGATAAAAGCTGTTGAGAAAGGGATTATTGTCAACATCTTCCAACAAAACCCTTCCTTTAAACTCTGCTACTAAAAATTCAGTAAGACTGGTCTTACCAACACCTATAGGTCCTTCTACTGCAATATACCTGGCCTTTTCCATGGATATATAAAGAGAAAACGGTAAATAACAAAAGTTTCTTACAAGATAGCTTAATCATACAGCAAAAGTCAAGGCTGGCGACCAACTTTCTGACTGCAAATATCTATATCGGCTGTCTCCATAAAATAAACAAACCCTGCCAAAAGAATTGACAGGGTTTGTTTGAAAGAGAAGAAACTCTTTTTTTAATTTAAGATATATTTTTCTGGATTGACATGCACCCCATTTACAACCACTTCATAATGAATATGAGGCCCTGTGCTTCTCCCTGTGTTGCCAATAGCAGCAATCTTGTCTCCCCTCTTCACCCTTTGGCCGACATGCACATAACTCTCAGAAAGATGGCCATATTTAGTCACTATCCCGTAGCCATGATTTATGACAATCATCTTGCCAAGGCCGTTTTCCCTGTCAACTCTGCTTACAATGCCGGCAGCGGGCGCAACCACAGGGGTACCCACGGCATTTGCAATATCAAGTCCTTCATGCATCTGCTTTAAACCTGTAAATGGCGATATGCGATAAGCAAAAATTGATGTGACCCATCCCCTCGCAGGCCATATAGCAGGTGTAGAAGCAAAAAGCGAGGTCTGTTTAAAAAGATACTCGTGCAGCTCAGTAAAACTCTTTTCCTGCACCATTGCCTCTGTTTTAAGCTGGTCCAAGTCTGAATGAATCTGCTTAATCAACCCGTCTTTAGCGCTCACTAAGGTAGTCATATCTTCTTCAGGCGACGGACCTCCGATACCAAGCACTTGATTAGACCCGGCAGGCACCTCCATATTGGTAATAATCCTGAGCTTCTTATCAAACTGCTTCAGTTTAGCCATTTGAAATTCAAGGTCAGTCATCTTGCTTGCAAATGCCTGCAGTTGTATCTTTTGCTCAGTATTTTCTTTTCTCAGGGCATTCAACTCATGGGTCTTGAATTTCAGATTTGTGTAGTCAAAAATCATGTATGAAAAACCTGCAAATGAAATACCAAAAATAACAAGCATAATCTTCCAGACTTTAAGCGGAAGTTTAAACTTTCTGACATGAGAAGGATCCTGAGGCACAATAAAAACCGTAAAAAATGTCTTCTTCAATTTTTAAACCTCCTTTCTATTTTTAATACAAGACTCTAACAAGGTGTCAATACCATGCAAAATCAAGTTTGTCAAGTATTTTTACAAGGTTGTCCAGTTGAGCATTATGCCTTATTCCTTTATTTTAGCCTTAATCTACCACCGCTATCATGGGCAGTCTGTGACATAAGTCACATAGTAGCATCCAACCTCTATATGTGCAGTATAAATCTCTCTTTTTCTATTTTCACATACCCCTCTTGGGTCATCTTTTTCAATGCCCTGCTGACCACCTCTCTGGATGAGCCTATCATCGCAGCTATTTCCTCATGGGTAAGCCGTTCTATGGACACAACTTTTTTTTCTTGCGCTCCGCCGCTTGCTTTTTTTGCAATATCCAAGAAGGTATGGGCAATCCTTCCACATACATCCAGGAGTGCCAGGCCGCCTATCTTCCTGTCCGCCTCCCTTAAGCGTCTGGAAAGATGGGACAGAAAATTAAGGGCTACCGCAGGATGAACCTTAATATATTCCAAAAGTGTGCTACCCTGGATAATAAAGCATTCTGTATCCTCCACTGCCTCTACATTTGCGGACCGCGGCTCACCGTCAAAAAGCGCCATTTCGCCGAATATATCGCCTTCCTTCATGATTGATAAAACAATCTCTCTCCCCTCTTCTCCATACAGCACCACCTTTATCTTGCCGGAAAGCATCAGATAGAGGGCATCGCCCTCATCCCCCTCGCTGATAATATGTTGCCCTTTGTGCCACCGCCTTTTTTCACCCATACCAGCCAAGGCCTTTATGTCCTTACTGCTTAAAGAGCCAAATATCCGTGCATTGGCAATTATATTTTCTATTCTGTCTTCTCTGTCTTCCATATTTAATTTGCCCCACTTATCTCCATCTCACTTATCAAAACACTGGACGCACCAACACTGCCCAAAAACCTCAAGTCGCTGCCCACAACATCTATCTTTGAAAATAACTCAAGCATATTCCCTGCTATAGCAGCGCCTCTCACAGGATAAGCAATCTTATTGTCTTCTACCCAGAGGCCCGAGGCGCCGAATGAAAAATCACCTGTTATTGGATTTGCCGTATGAGCACCTAATATATTTGTAATAAGAAGGCCGTTGCCCATTTGCCTTAGAAGGCCTTCAAAATCCGTTTCTCCCTTTTCCATATAAAGGTTAGATATGCCGATAGTTGAGATAGATTTAAAATTAGACCTGCTTGCATTTCCAGTAGATGCTTTTCCTTCTCTCTTTGCCCAATAACTATCGTAGAGATATTTCTTACATATCCCTTTATCAATTAAGCAGGTCTTCTGCCTCGGAACACCCTCGCCATCGTATTCAGATGTGCTCCACCCGTTTGGCAAGAGGCCGTCATCACATAGTGTAATCTTTTCATTAAAAATCTTCTTGCCTTTCTTCCCCTTGAGCATGGACTTTCCTTTACTCAGATTATCCGCATAAAAAGAAGGGGCAAGTATTTCCAGAAATTCACCTACTATGACATTTTCTATAATAACAGGACATTTTACGGTTTCTATCGCCCTTGCACCCAGCATGTCTACCGCCCTCTTTGCAGCGCCACGTCCAACCTTTACTACATCCACGTCATTTGCAAAATGACTCATATCCACGTCCCAGCCCATCTGCGAGTCGCCCCTGTCTTCTGCAACTGCCGTAATGCTGGAAGTAATAAATGTGGTTATTTTTTTTACATCAATGCCTGTAGAATTGACCAGTCTGCTCTGTACACAGGATTCTCCATAACTGGCCTTTCTCACCTTCGTCACCCTCGGATCAAAGCCTCTTGCAGCCTGCTCAAGGCTGATTGCCTTTTTTATCTTATCCTCCTCAGTCACCTTATCCAGCACTGAATCAAAGAGCATCAGCTCTCCCGCTGGTTTCTTTTGCGGTGATGGCAGAGATAAAAACTCATCAGACTCAACCCCAAGACTTCCTGCAACAGCATTTTCTACTAATTCATTCAGAGAGTCTTTTGATAATGCGCTGGTAAATGAAAAACCGATTTTTTTGTCTTTTAAAACTTTTAAACCAACGCCCTCGCTTGACGAGACCTTAAAGGCATCTACCTTGCCGTCTTTTGCCTCAATAGACAGACCATTCTGATGAGAATAGAATATCTCCCATGCATCCGTCTTGCGTCTTAACATTTTGACACAGTATTCTATTCTGTCTTCTGACCCATGACCCATAACCCATGACCCCTTCTCACAGCTCTATCATCATCGCCATCTCATCACAATCCGGAAATTTAAAACATTTTACACACTCGCCCCATATCTTGTGCGGCAAGGCTGCCTTGCTTATAGGCTTAAAACCAACCTTCTCAAAAAAACCAGGCTTATATGTCAGGGCAAATATCTTTGGGATATCGAGAGACCTGGCTTCATCAAGGCATGCGTTGACAAGAATAGTGCCTATACCCTTTCCGCTTGCTTCCTCGCTTACAGCCAGAGACCGTATCTCCCCGATGTCTTCCCAGCTTATATGCAATGCGCAAGCGCCCATAACAACACCGTTTTCCTCATGCACATAAAAATCCCTGAGATTTTCATATATGTCATTCAAAGGCCTGTGCAGCATCTCGCCCTTGTTGGCAAATAATTCTATTAGCTTATAGATGTCCTTGACATCGCTTAGTTTGGCTTTGCGTATCACTTCTTCTTATTAATCTCCTACTATGGTTTTTTAAAAATGCTATCACTGAAAAATAGAGTTGTCAAAATAAAAAAGTAAGGAGAGAATGAGGGATTGGTTCGTGCAGAGGGGTTAGGCAAGCAGAATTCTAAAAGAGTTTATTTAAAAATTGTTCGTAGCTTGCAATTTCCCCCCAGCCGTGATTTTCAACAGTAACCTCGCCATATAAGCAACAGTAAATATCTTTATTTATCCCTGTGGTATTGCCCTTGCTATAGTAACTGACAAGATATTTGTGGATTTCCTTCTGCTATCTTTTCTTGGCTATCTTTTCTTGCTTGACAAATGCATCTGAAAATTATATGTTTCGCCAGGAGCTAAAAACACACCTAAGGAGGTAATGTATGGCAAAAATGACAAAATCAAAGACTGTAGCCCATCTTGCGGACAAGGCAGGTATAACAAAAAAAACAGCTGCCTGTGTTATGGAAGAGCTGGTCAACTTAGCCTACAAGGAGGCCAAAAATTCTTTCACTGTCCCTGGCCTTGGAAAGCTGGTGCTGGTCAATAGAAAGGCAAGAATGGGGAGAAACCCGCAGACAGGAGAAGCAATTAAAATCCCTGCAAAGAAGGTAGTTAAGTTCAGGGTTGCAAAGGCATGTAAGGATGCAGTCTTAGGAAAGTAAAGAATCGTTTTGTTTGTTCATAGGGTCGCTTCTTTTGCTTTGACGATTTATTTCTGGTCAATTGCGGAGAGGCAACCCTTTGACATCATGACAGCTCTATTTTAAATCTATTATCAAAAACAAGACAACCAAAGTTAGCGCGGATGGTAAACAGCAATAGTTTTGTGGCCCCATCGGTGTGAGAGCTTACCCAGCAACCTATTGATAAAATTATGCCTTGGCAAGAAAGGTATCATAGGCTTACGCCTGACACCGAGCTTTTTAATTAAACTTACAAGCTCTGCATGTGTTTTATCAAGGTGTAAACCCTTCTTGAACGATTTCACTGCAACGGATTTCTTGCCATTAAGAAGAAATATCTTGCCGAGATTAAGATAGACATCCGGATGGTAAAATTCCCTTTGTGCAGCCATAAGACAAAGAGAAACAGCCTTATCGTAATTTCCCTCAACCTCAGCAATACATAGCGCATAATAGGACATAGCAATTGAATGCTGTGTAAAACAGAGGCCTTCCTCAAAGACCTTTATGGCATCTTCAAAACATCTGTTCTTGGCAAGATATATGCCCTTTTCTATCGACTCTCTCATCTCCATAATCTCACCTCCTGTTTCATAGTGAACAATATATCCTATTTACGGTATTTTGCCTGTGACCGTGGTCACAGGCAGATATTTTTAGGAATGGCGACTGTACATGAAAGCGGGTTAAAACTTTGATACTGATTAGTCATATAAAAAGATGATTCCCATATTATCTAATCAAGTTTCTCAAAGGACAGGTCCCAATATCTTATGGAGTCATTTAACTCAGAGAGGATGCTCAGTTTATCTAATTCAACTTCTTCATCAAAATAAAAAACATTTTCTATATGTGATGCATGCTCGTTATCAAAGAATATCTCCAATCCATAGCCAAGGGCATATATATGGCATGACCCTTCTTGAAGCCTTTGCATATGTGCAGTCTTTCGTATAGGAAACTCAAGAAGCTTTAATATCGCATTCTCAGGAGGCTTTAAATATCTGGCATCAAGCATTGTATTAAATTGTGTGCCTTTCAGCGTAATGCTGTCTAAGAATCTGAATATCCTGTATCTCCATCCCTTTTCCTTGCATAGTCTTTTGATAAACATTAAAAACCTCATCTGACCTAAGAAGGTATTATTGGAGGCTTTTTCAAGATACTCTGCTTTATTTAATCTCTCCTTATCAAATTCTGCCACTTCCGGCAGGTCGTTACTCCACATATCTGCCCTCGCAGGAAGCGTAAAGGCAAACAGCCCATTGCTTGCCACCCTTGTTAGCTGCTCCAACAGGGATTCAGCCATCTCAGGATAAAGGATATTGAGAATATTCACACCTGTTACATAATCTATCTCTTTATCCTTTAAAAAACTCAAATTTGTACAATCACCCGTAAAAAAGTTGACATGAGAAAGTTCTTTGGATTTTTTGTTTTCTTCTATTAACTCTTTGGATATGTCCATAGCAAGGATAGTAAGCCGCCTCTTTTAAAGGGCTTTCAGATACTTTCCTGTCCCACATCCGATATCAAATATAGTAGAGCCTTCTGGTATACGTATATAAATTGATTCCGAAACACCTTTCAGATAAATCGGGTCGTCAGCCCTTTCTATGCCTTGCGGACTTTCTTTACTGTACATCCTGAGTCTTTCTATAAAAAAGGTCTGCCCTTCTGAATTTTTAAGACATATAAATATCAATCTGCTTCCAAACTGTTTTCTATACTTTGTAAACTCATAGAATCCACCATGGACAAAACCCTTGGCTTTTTCCTCAGGGAGATAATCTATGGTAAAATTTGGGATCTCTATAATAGAGGAAACAAGTCTTTCATACAGATTCTCTGCTTCTTTAATTATCTCCTGCATTCGCTTCTCTCTCAAAAAAACCTCCACTTTATTTCAAAGCTAATAAAACTCATTATTGCAAGAGTGTGCAGCATATCAAGAAATAATACTCTGAAAAATAAAAAAGCCAATCCATAAATGGATTGGCTTTTAATTTAAATCCCGCGGCGTCCTACTCTCCCACACAGTCACCCATGCAGTACCATCGGCCCTGGAAGGCTTAACTTCCGTGTTCGGAATGGGAACGGGTGTGACCCCTCCGGTATAGCCACGGGAAAGCGTAATAACTACCGTTATTCGTGTCCGTTATCCGTGACCGTTAATCAAAAAACCTCTTTTGTATTCACGGACACGGAACACGGTCACGGTATTTAAAAATTGAATAGGGGCAAAACGCTTAGAATCAGAACCCAAACGCTTAGATATTATTATGGTCAAGCCTCACGGTCAATTAGTACCGGTAAGCTCAATCCATTACTGGACTTACACATCCGGCCTATCAAACTCGTAGTCTCCGAGTGACCTTTAGGAGCCTTGCGGCCCGGGATATCTTATCTTAGGAGGGGCTTCCCACTTAGATGCTTTCAGCGGTTATCCCTTCGGCACACAGCTACCCAGCGTTGCCCTTGG
>MGRL01000103.1 GCA_001798165.1 Deltaproteobacteria bacterium RIFCSPHIGHO2_02_FULL_43_33 | reverse complement strand
TATTTCAATGGGTTTTAATCTGTGAAATCTAATCTTTTATCCGTGTAATCGGAGTTTGTTGAGTTTTTCAACAAACTGTTAATAACCCCGCCTATCCGCCTCAGGCGGGCGGGGCTTGCGGCGAGATATGGCGGTTAAGCTTTGTTAGAGAAACTTGGAGAAACTTGGCTTGACTGGCGCAGTGATTAGATATAAGATACTCCCGGATAATTACGAAAATATCTTTCTGTTGTATATATAAAGCCAAAAGGAGGTAGTTATGGGAATATTTATAGTTATAGGCATCTTTACGTTTGTAATTGGGCTGCTCTTTATCGTTTCCCCCAATACCTTAAGGAACGTCAATGAAGTGAGCAGCAAAATGGTTACCGATATGGAGGAAAAGGCCTTTACCTATAGGCTCGGAGTCGGTATTTCCCTTATGATAGCGAGCCTGCTTTTCTTCTTTGTTGCCTACTATATAAGGTTGAGGGGTGGAATGTAGAAAATATTTTACTAACCCCGTCAGAATGCCCCCGATGGCCATCGGGGGATGAATGGCATCTGTAACGTTGCCCTTTATGGGCAACGAAAATCGTTGGGGATAAACCCCAACGTTGCATAAAACCTGTAGCATAGACCCGGCGAGAAGGTGGCGGGTAAGTCTTTCGTTTTCAAGAAACCCCGCCCTGTGGACGGGGTAATTTACTATAGACCTTCATCGTGTAATTCCTTTTAAAAGGCATACTACTCATCAATGAATAGCAGAGGTTTTACTATCATAGAGCTTGTAATGGTTATTGTTCTGATAGCTATTGTGCTGGCTGTTTCTGTGTCGCTTTTATCCAGAGGATGGAGCGGGATGACTATTACTGCAATGGCCAAGAAGCTCAGGTCCGACACACAATATGCCCAGGAGATAGCTATGATAAGGCGCGCTAGTTCCAGTTTCAGCCAGCCGGTAAGGGCAAGGATAACATTTGATGTTACGAATGAAACATACAATGTCAAAATAGTAAATGACTCAGACGGGGATGGTAAATGGGGAGAGACATCGCCTGTGGAATGGGAATATGCAAAGGACCCGTCTACAGGCGGTAATTTTACAGTTACCTTAAATACCGGAAGCTACAACGGCATTGTCATAGGCAGCGCCAGTTTTTCCGCAACAGGATGCACGCCTTCAGCAACAACGGCTATTCTGGAATTTGATGCAATGGGCATACCTTATTGTGTGGATAATACTGCTGGGACAAGCACCAAAATGGATTCTCAGGGCAGTGTTGTTATCTCTAAGGCAAGCAATACAGCAACTGTAAATGTTACACAAAATACAGGCAGGGCTTCTATACCGTAAGGTGTGAGGCGTAAGGCGTAAAGTGTAAGGCGTGAGGCGTAAGGTGTAAATATGGAGAAACCGCATAAGAGGCTGGATGTATGGAATAAAGGTATTGCCTTAGTAACAGAAATATATCGTCTTACGCAAAAATTTCCTCAGGAGGAAAGATACGGTTTAACTTCACAGTTGAGGCGAGCTGCCATAAGCGTACCAAGCAACATCGCAGAGGGAGCAGCGAGAAATACGACTAAAGAGTTTATAAACTTTCTCCATATTGCGCAGGGTTCATTAAGCGAATTGGATACGCAAATAGAAATAGCCATAAGGGTAGATTATATTCAGGTTGAAGAAAGACGTAATATTGAATCTCTGATGGTAGATGTTGATAAAATGCTTACAGGCCTTATTAAAAACCTGAATAAAAAAGACTCTTCACGACTTACGCCTCACGCCTCACAAGGCTTTACCCTTCTTGAGGCTATAGCGGTAATTGTCCTCCTCGGCATAGTAGGGGCAAGCATACTGCTTTATTTTACAAGCATGAAATACAGCGCAAATCCGGTTATAAGGACTCAGGCTATTGAGCTTGCCCAGGAGAAGATGGAAAGGATACTTGCTGACAAAAAGAATAGCACCAGGGGATTTAGCTGGATACAAAATTCCAACTATCCTGCAGAAAACCCTGTTTCAGGTTTCTCTCCGAGCTTCAACAGGAGTGTAGATGTTTTTTGCGTGCTGGAGGCTGATTTGAATACCAGCAACGGCACAATGCCTAACTGCTCAACTACAGGGTATCATGCCAAAAAGGTAACTGTTACTGTAACTGAACCAGGCGGCGAATTAATCAAACTTATAACAATAGTAACTGACCATTAGGAGTTAATGACTGTTAGGCGTAAGAGCGTAAGGTGTAAGGCGTAAATATGGAAAGACCGCATAGAAAGAAAACCGATGTCCTGAATAAAAAAGACTCCTCACGCCTAACGCCTAACGCCTCACGGAGTTTTGCCTCACGGGGTTTCACCCTCATTGAAATCATCATGGTGATGGTCCTGCTCGGCATCGTTGGTTCTGTGGCAAGCATGATAATCTTTCAGGGCTCAAAATCCTATTCAGAGGAAGAGATAAGGAAAGACCTTATGACTCAGGGGCGCCTTGCCGTGGAGAGGATGGCGCGGGAGATAAGGCTTGCGAAGTGCACAGCATCAGGCAACTCATGCAACCCGAGCGCCACTGACATTACAAACTGGTCGTCAACAGAGCTAAGATTTCTTGATATAAATTATCAAGGCAAGGGATTCAGATACGACTCAGGGGCAAGCACCCTTACCCTGTGCCGCAGCCAGAGCGCATGTTCCGGCAATGAAGATATACTTGCGGATAATGTCAGCAGTCTTACATTCACATACTTTAAAAACGACGGGACAACAAGCGCCGCTGCAGTAGGCGAGATATGGATAATAAAGGCAGCGCTTACCCTTTCGAGAGGCGCTCAGAGTACGAGCTTCATGATAGAGGTCCATCCGAGGGCGTTTAAATAATGAATCAAAAAGGCGTTTCCATAATAGCCCTTGCATTCATCATCGTAATCCTCTCATTTTTGGGGATTATATTCCTTTCACTGTTTACAGTCGGCACTGAGGAGTCTACCAATGAATATAACTCCACCCGTGCGCTCTATATTGCAGAGGGCGGGGCAGAGGCGGCAATAGAGCATCTAACCCAGAGCGGGGCAAGCAACTGGCAGTGGAATGACGGTTATCTGGATAAATCTCTCGGCGATGGGACTGTTGATGTAGAGGTTCTTCAGTATGAGCAGTATCTGAGCCAGACTTCCAACTCTCCAACCTGTACGAGCTTTACCAATGTCATAATAAACACCACTACAAATCCGGCCAGAACCGTTCTTGTAAACCTTACATGGAACCCTTCGGTAAATGCCAATAATCTTGGCCTTGAGCTGTATAATGCAGATGTAACAGGGAGCTGTGCATCTCCGCCTGCAGGAAACAGGGTTGCCACCTCTACCACCTCCAACAACCCGGAGGTTATAAGATACAGGATACCTGAGCCGGGTTCATTTCCAACCACATATACCTATACAGTCAGGGTTTTGGGAAATACCGGCAGCGCATCTTACGACCTGACATTTTCCCACCCTGATGAATCCGGCTTTGGCTCAAGCGATTGGCGCTCCCTTATTGCGTTGGGCAAGATGAAGGATGCGAAGAGAGAGGTCTTTACGGCTTTCAGGAAGTAGCGCCGCCCCTTGTGGTCGGCTGCTCTCAGTGGGGGATAAACCCCCGCGCTACATTTGATGAAGAAGAAATAAGGAAGGGATGATATAACAGTTTGTTGAAAAACTCAACAAACTCCGATTACACGGATAAAAGATTAGATTTCACAGATTAAAACCCATTGAAATATCTGTGTAATCGTTTTTCCTAATCTGTGTAATCAAGGCTGTTGATGCCTTTTTCAACAGCCTGATAACATAAAAACAACCCGGCAGCCTTTGGCAAGGGAAAGGATGCAAAAAGATTGGCGGTTAACGAAATGCGCAGAAAAGGGACATATGAGCGGTGATTATATTCAGGAATTGAAAGAGCTTGTGTTGGATGCGCTCAAAGATGAGGAGCTTAAGATTATTCTCTTTGGGTCGCGGGCAAGAAAGGATGGCGCCATATCCTCTGATGTGGATATCGGCATTATACCAAAGGGGAGTTTTGACAGGAAGAAGATAACGCTTCTCAGGGAATCCATTGATGAAATGAACATACCTTATAAGGTTGATATTGTTGATTTTTCTTTTGCTACAGAGGAGTTTAAGAACGAGGCGATGAAGGAGGCGGAAAGTTGGAAAGACTAAGGCTGAGATACACTGACGCCAAAAGGGCGCTGGACACATTAAAAGAGATATTAGAGAAGCCTTTTTCCATTGTGGTGCGCGATGCTACCATTCAGAGATTTGAATATACATTTGAGGCATTATGGAAGTTTTTAAAAGAGTATTTAAAAGAGCAAGAGGGCATAATATCCAATTCGCCAAAGACATGTTTCAGAGACGCCTTTTCTGCCGGACTATTATCAGAAGAGGAGGCCGTTAAATTTCTTGAAATGACCGACGACAGAAATATGACAGCCCATACCTATAATGAAAATGTTGCCCAGATTCTTTATAAGAGGATAAATGAGCACTCTGTTTTCATGGAAAGACTTATGCAAAACATAGAGAAAAAGTGGAAGCTGCAGGGCTAATAATGAAGACAGACAGGGTAATTTATAGTTTTTGACAGGATAATATGATATACTACAGAAAATGCGTAAAGAATCCTTATTTCTCCATCCTGCTTGTTTCTTTAAGGGTGCGGTTTAACAGTTTGTTGAAAAACTCAACAAACTCCGATTACACGGATAAAAGATTAGATTTCACAGATTAAAACCCATTGAAATATCTGTGTAATCGTTTTTCCTAATCTGTGTAATCAAGGCTGTTGATGCCTTTTTCAACAGCCTGATAACATAAAAACAACCCGGCAGCCTTTGGCAAGGGAAAGGATGCAAAAAGATTGGCGGTTAACGAAATGCGCAGAAAAGGGACATATGAGCGGTGATTATATTCAGGAATTGAAAGAGCTTGTGTTGGATGCGCTCAAAGATGAGGAGCTTAAGATTATTCTCTTTGGGTCGCGGGCAAGAAAGGATGGCGCCATATCCTCTGATGTGGATATCGGCATTATACCAAAGGGGAGTTTTGACAGGAAGAAGATAACGCTTCTCAGGGAATCCATTGATGAAATGAACATACCTTATAAGGTTGATATTGTTGATTTTTCTTTTGCTACAGAGGAGTTTAAGAACGAGGCGATGAAGGAGGCGGAAAGTTGGAAAGACTAAGGCTGAGATACACTGACGCCAAAAGGGCGCTGGACACATTAAAAGAGATATTAGAGAAGCCTTTTTCCATTGTGGTGCGCGATGCTACCATTCAGAGATTTGAATATACATTTGAGGCATTATGGAAGTTTTTAAAAGAGTATTTAAAAGAGCAAGAGGGCATAATATCCAATTCGCCAAAGACATGTTTCAGAGACGCCTTTTCTGCCGGACTATTATCAGAAGAGGAGGCCGTTAAATTTCTTGAAATGACCGACGACAGAAATATGACAGCCCATACCTATAATGAAAATGTTGCCCAGATTCTTTATAAGAGGATAAATGAGCACTCTGTTTTCATGGAAAGACTTATGCAAAACATAGAGAAAAAGTGGAAGCTGCAGGGCTAATAATGAAGACAGACAGGGTAATTTATAGTTTTTGACAGGATAATATGATATACTACAGAAAATGCGTAAAGAATCCTTATTTCTCCATCCTGCTTGTTTCTTTAAGGGTGCGGTTTAACAGTTTGTTGAAAAACTCAACAAACTCCGATTACACGGATAAAAGATTAGATTTCACAGATTAAAACCCATTGAAATATCTGTGTAATCGTTTTTCCTAATCTGTGTAATCAAGGCTGTTGATGCCTTTTTCAACAGCCTGTTAATAAAAAGAGGCTTCTGAGAAGGTTTAAAATCCGTTTTTATTACAAATGGGCATAAAAAGTCCCCGCGTCAGGCTGTCACAAAATTGTAGGGCAAACCTTTAGGTTTGCTATTTATAAAATATGTTTTTACTTTTTTCAATCCCGCCATTGCGGGATAAAGCAAGGCTAAAGCCTTGCCCTACATGTTATGGAGCAAGGCTAAAGCCTTGCCTTACATGTTATCAGAAAAAAGGGATTAACAATGGTTTAGACTTATCAGTAAGTCTCGGTTAGACGCAGACAAAAGGAGGCACGGATATGAAAAGGATTGATTCTTCATATGAAACCTTGACAAAGCTCTGCCTGCAAAGGCATATAAAAACCCCGCAATCACACCCTCCAGAGATGGAGATCGGAAAAATCCCCCCATTCCCCCCTTTATTAAAGGGGGGAATGGGGGGGGGGTTAAGAACAGCGCTCAGAAAACTCTGCCTTCCTCTCTTAACCTCAAGTTTAGCATTATTCCTCTTTTTTTCAGCAAACACCGCCTTTGCCGCAACTACTGTCCAATTTGAAAATGTGGCGCGAAGCGTCGTTACTATGGGAAACACCTCTGAGACTATTGTATTTCGTGTGACAAATACATCCAGTTCGTCATCTACCATAAGCGCCGTGCAGTTCGCTGTAAACTCTTCGGTATATAATATAGCGGCATCCGTTGCCGCGCCCAGCGGCTGGGCAATACAGTCAACAACAGCCAACACAGTCTGTTTTACAACCTCAACAGCAGGCATAACCAAAAGTGGCATTGAGATATTTAAAATAGCGCTGACCGGGCCGTCAGGCGCAGGCATAGCCTCTGCATCCGCTGATGTAACTACTGATTCGCTCCTTACAGCATCCCTTGCAGCGCGGGACAGCACAACCTCATGCAGCTCTGGAACCGTGTTTACCGTTACGAACAGCACGTCGTGGAATAGACGGGCCCTTGCTGTTTCCTGGTTTGCAACGCCTTCATCCGTTGCAGTAGGCGGCACAATAACCCTGACAGCGCTGATAACAAACCGCTCTACAGCAACTCAGAGCGGCATTACGGCATTTACCGGGCATCCGCTTAAATTGCATTATGCCACAACCATCCTCGATGGCTATCACGATGAAACAGTAAACAGCATGGCTGCAGATACAAGAACCGGGTTTGCAGACGCCGGCACAATAATGATAGATGGGGAAGATATAACCTATAATACGAGGTCAAATAACGCATTTAACCAGATTACAAAAGGCGCAAATGGCACTACCAATACATTTCACGCAGATGGAACAATTATATATGACAAGACATCAAGCTCTGCTGTAACCCTTGCAAGCGGGCCTACGCCTTCAAGCATTTCCTCTCTTGCCGCAGGCGCGTCCGATACCATAACATGGACATATACTGCCAGCGCTGCAGACGATATCTATTTTGTGGGCGTAGTAAAAAATTCAAGCGGCACTGCTACATCTAGGCTTAGCA
>MGRL01000102.1 GCA_001798165.1 Deltaproteobacteria bacterium RIFCSPHIGHO2_02_FULL_43_33 | reverse complement strand
AGGCGGAAGGCACACCCCCTTCTTCAACGGATACAGACCGCAGTTTTACTTCAGGACAACCGACGTAACCGGAGTAGCCACACTGCCTCAGGGAGTGGAAATGGTAATGCCCGGAGACAATACAAATCTTGATGTAGAGCTAATCATGCCCATAGCAATGGACGAGGGATTAAGATTTGCAATCAGAGAAGGCGGCAGGACGGTAGGCGCTGGAGTTGTGACGAAGATAATTGCGTAATTGCAAATTGTTGGAGGTTAGGGGTTGGAGGTTAAAGGTTTTTGCCTCAAACCTCATACCTCAAACATTTTTTGAGGGAGTGAAACGATATGAGAGACATAATCACATTGGCATGCACTGATTGTAAAGAGAGAAACTATACAACCACAAAAAATAAGAAGACAATGCCTGATAGACTTGAGCTTAAGAAGTATTGCAGACATTGCAGAAAGCATACGGTTCATAAGGAAACGAAATAATTTACGATTTTAGATTTTAGATTTACGATTTTAGGTTTTAAATCGTAATTCGTAAATCGTAAATCCGAAATCCAGATAGGCCAGTAGCTCTAACGGCTAGAGCGTCGGTCTCCAAAACCGAGTGTTGGGGGTTCGAATCCCTCCTGGCCTGCCAGTTTAAAAAACAGTGAGCTGTGAACGGTAAACCGTAAAGAAAGGCAAAACAGTTTACAGTTAACAGTTTACCATTAAAGAGGGATAAAAATGGAGCTTATAGACAAATCAAGACAATTTCTATCAGAAGCGAACCAGGAATTAAAAAGAGTAACATGGCCTGCCAGAAAGCATATTGCTGCCTCTACATGGGTGGTTATTGGGTTAGTTCTTTTGATAGGTGTTTTCTTTGGGGTTGTAGATTTTGTTTTCTCAAAATTGATAAGAATAGTATTGGGTTAGGGTATTTTGTGTTGGTCAAAGGCTATGAGGTTATTTTTAATCTGACCTTTCTACCGGAGTTGAATCATATATGACAAAAAAATGGTATGTGGTACATACTTATTCAGGTTATGAGAATAAGGTAAAGGTTACTCTTCAAGAACGGATTAAAAACGCTAAAATGGAAGAGTTGTTCTCTGAGATATTAGTGCCTTCAGAAAAGGTTATAGGCCTGGTAAAGGGGGAGAAAAAAACCACCTCAAGAAAATTCTTCCCTGGATATATCCTGGTAAATATGGAGTTAAACGAGGATACATGGCATCTTGTGAAAGACACTCCGAAAGTAACTGGTTTTGTAGGCGGGACCACAAGCCCACAAACAGTATCTGACGAAGAAGTTAAAAAGATAACACATCAGATGGAAGAGGGTGCAGTAAGACCGAAACCCAAAATCCTCTTTGAGAGGGGTGAAAATGTAAGGGTTGTAGACGGTCCGTTTACTAATTTTACCGGCATAGTTGACGAGGTGAAGCCTGAGAAGGGTAAACTGAAAGTGCTTGTAAGTATATTTGGCAGGGCAACGCCTGTGGAACTTGATTTTGTTCAGGTAGAAAAGGCATAAAGGCAGGCAATAGATGATAGGCAAGAGGCAATGGGAATGAAAAAAACTGCAAACCTATAGCCTATAGCCCATAGCCTGTCTTTTAAGGAGATATAAGTATGGCTAAAAAGGTTGTTACACAGATTAAACTGCAGATTCCTGCAGGTAAGGCTAACCCATCGCCGCCGGTTGGCCCTGCATTGGGTCAGCATGGCGTGAACATCATGGAGTTTTGCAAGCAATTCAATGCCAAGACCCAGAAGCAGGAAGGCATGATTACACCTGTAGTAATCACAGTCTATTCAGACAGGTCTTTTTCATTTATAACCAAAACCCCGCCTGCTTCAACTCTGCTTTTAAAGGCAGCAGCAGTTGAGAAAGGTTCTGGTACGCCGAATAAGGATAAGGTTGGCAAGGTTACAAAGAAGCAGGTTATAGAGATAGCAAAGCTCAAAATGCCTGATTTGACAGCAGCCAATCTTGATGCTGCTGTAAAAACTATTGAAGGTACAGCAAGAAGCATGGGAATTGTGGTGGAGGGATAGAAATGGGAAAGAAATTTAATGCAGCAATTGCAAAAGTAGATAGCTCTAAGCTATACAATCTGGATGATGCAGTAAAACTTGTTCCGGAAACAACGGTAGCCAAATTTGACGAGACCGTTGATTTAGCTGTGAGGCTTGGGGTTGATCCTAAACAGCCGGAACAGATGGTAAGGGGGACGGTGGTTCTTCCTAATGGAACAGGTAAAAAAGTGAGGGTCTTAGTATTTGCCAAAGGTGAGAAAGAAAAAGAGGCAAAGGACGCTGGAGCTGATTTTGTCGGGGGAGATGACCTTATAGAAAAGGTGTCTAAGGGCTGGCTTGATTTTGACAGTATTGTAGCCACACCTGATATGATGGGTGCAGTTGGTAAGCTGGGAAAGGTTTTAGGCCCGAGAGGACTTATGCCAAATCCAAAGCTTGGTACTGTAACATTTGATGTTGCCAGGGCAGTAAAAGAGGTTAAGGCAGGCAAAATAGAATTTAAGGTTGATAAAAGCGGCAATATGCATGTCCCTATTGGCAAGGTTTCATTTGGTGTGAATAAGCTGAAAGAAAACCTTACTGCCTTGTTAGAAACTGTTGTCAAGGCAAAACCGTCTACGAGTAAAGGGACGTATTTAAAAAGCATTACCATATCAACAACAATGGGGCCAGGCATTAAGATAGATGCCGTAGGGGTAAGAGAGCTTTTTAAATAAAGGTTAAGGTCAAGGTTTAGGTTGAGTAAAACCCTTAACCTTATCCTCTATATATATAGGTCAAAGACAGTAGGGGCCTTTTGGCTTAATAATCCTATCGAGGCCAAGCAAAAATTTTGGATTTGCGATTTCGGATTGCGGATTTTAAAATCCCAAATCAGAATTCCGAAATCCGAAATTGAATGTCCTTTCTGTCTTTGTTCCAAAAGCAAAAAATCCAAGGACAGAAAGGGGGGAGAAAAGATTGATTAAGGAAGAGAAAAAGAAGCTTGTAAGCGAACTTGAGGAGAGATTTAAGAAGGCAAAGGCTGCGTTTGTAGCTGATTACAAAGGGTTAAAGGTAGAAAAGATAACTGCCCTGAGAAAATCTTTGAGAGATGCGTCTGTTGAGCTGAAGGTTGTTAAAAATACGCTTGCGAAGATAGCCCTAAAAGATGCTGGGGCTGAACCTCTCAAGGACTATTTTGTCGGAACAACTGCTGTTGCTATGAGCTATGCAGACCCTGTGGCAGCAGCCAAGATACTTACTCAATTTGCCAAGGATGAGCCTAATCTTAAACTGAAGGCTGCTATAGTGGGTGGGAAGGTCATAAGCCTGAACGAAATAAAGGCACTTTCAGAACTTCCATCAAAAGAGGTATTGTTGGGAAAGCTGGTTGGTGTGTTAATCGCTGTGCCAACAGGCTTTGTAAGGGTTTTGAGCGGTGTTCCGAGAAACTTAGTATACACGTTAGTTGCAATAAAAGCGAAAAAAGGTTAGCGGTTGGAGGTTAGAGGTTTTTGCCTCATACCTCAAGCCTCAGACCTCATACAATTAAATTAAAAAACGGAGGTTTTTAAAATGTCAAAGATTTCAAAAGAGGATGTTGTAAAGTATGTTGAAGGAATAACAGTATTAGAACTGGCAGAGCTTGTGAAGGAGTTAGAGAATAAGTTTGGTGTTACAGCAGCAGCGCCGGTTGCTATAGCAGCCCCTGCGGCTGGAGCAGTCGCAGTAGGCGCTCCAGCAGAGGAAAAGACCGAGTTTACCATCATCCTTAAAGCCGCTGGCGCAGATAAGATTAAGGTCATTAAAGAGGTCAGGGCAATTACGGGTCTTGGGCTAAAAGAAGCTAAGGACCTTGTGGAAGGCGCCCCAAAGACTGTGAAAGAAGGTGTTTCAAAAGCGGACACTGACAACTTTAAGAAACTGCTGGAAGCCGCTGGCGCCCAGATAGAGATAAAGTAAATAAGTAAGTCGTAAGTCGTAAGGAGTCGTAAGTAGTTACCACTAAATACTTACAACTTACGACTTACGGTTTTTAAGAGAGGGAGAAAGAAATGGGACATGCATTATTAAATGGGGCAACCCTTAGAAAGAACTATTCTCGTATAGGAAAGATCGTAGATATACCAAACCTTATAGATGTTCAGAAAAAATCCTACCAACAATTTCTACAGTTTGATGTGAAGCCTGATAATAGAGCGGACATCGGTATTCATGGTGTATTTAAAAGCCTATTTCCCATAAAAGACTACAGCGGTACAGCAACGTTGGATTTTGTAAATTATATATTGGAAGAACCTAAATATAGTGTTGAAGAATGCCAGCAGAGAGGTATGACATACGCCTCACCCATGAAGATAGTAGTAAGGCTCGTTGTTTGGGATAAAGACCAGTCAACCAGCGCGCAGACAATAAGAGATGTAAAAGAGCAAGAGATATATTTTGGAGAGGTGCCGCTCATGACTGATAATGGAACTTTCATTATCAATGGCACAGAGAGGGTTATCGTAAGCCAGCTGCACAGGTCTCCAGGCGTATTTTTTGAATATGAAAAGGGGAAAGGCTATGCAAGCGGAAAGCTTCAATATACTGCAAGGATAATACCTTATCGGGGTTCATGGCTTGACTTTGAATTTGACCAGAAGGATTGGCTTTATGTACGTATAGATAAACGCAGGAAGATGCTTGCGACCATTCTCCTCAAAGCATTGGGGTATTCCATAGAAGAGCTTCTGAACTATTTCTATCCTGCTGAAGAGATTGTCTTGGAAGGAAAGAAAATATCCAAAAAAGTTGAGCCAGACTATCTTATAGGCCAACGGGTAAGCAAAGATATAAAAGACCCGAAAACAGAAGAGATAATTATAAAAAAGGATAGAAAATTTAACAGGGCGATTGTAAAAAGACTTGTTGCTGCTGGAATTAAGTATATACCGATTGAGATAGAAGATGTTTTAGGCAAGATAGCAGCAAAGGATATTGTTGATAATAAGACAGGGGAAGTGCTCTTAGAGTGCAACCATGTTGTTACAAAGGAAAAGTTGGACGAGATAGAAAAGAGGGGGATAGCGAAGTTTCAGCTCTTGTTTATAGAAGGCCTTGGTTCTTTCTTTAGAGACACCCTTATCAACGACAGAATTGCAAATGAAGAAACAAAGATTATCCAGACCTACCGCAAGGATAATCCTGACGATGCAACTACCAATATGACAGTAAATGCTATGGTAGAGATATACAAAAGGCTTAAGCCCGGCGATCCCCCTACTGTAGCTGCTGCACGACAGCACTTTAATAATCTGTTCTTTGCTGCTGATAGATATGACCTGTCAAAAGTAGGCAGGTTGAAGCTCAACAGGAAACTTGGCTTTGATGCCCCCCTGGAACATACTACACTGCGTAAAGAAGATATCCTTGGTGTGGTTCGTTATCTCGTAGGATTGAAGAACGGGCAGGGGATTGTGGATGATATAGATCATCTTGGGAACAGGAGGATTAGGTCGGTTGGCGAACTCTTGGAGAATCAATATAGGATAGGACTCTTGAGAATGGAGAGGGCGGTAAAGGAGAGAATGAGTCTTGGTGAGTTGGAAACTCTTATGCCGCATGATTTTATAAATCCAAAACCTGTCCAGGCAGTAGTCAGAGAATTTTTTGGCTCCAGTCAGCTTTCACAGTTTATGGATCAAACCAATCCGCTTTCTGAGATTACGCATAAGAGAAGGCTTTCTGCCCTTGGCCCAGGCGGTTTGACAAGGGAGAGGGCTGGCTTTGAGGTAAGAGATGTCCATGCTACCCACTACGGCAGGATATGCCCTATAGAAACGCCGGAAGGGCCGAATATAGGTTTGATCGTATCGCTCAGCACCTATGCAAGGGTCAATGAATTCGGTTTTATAGAAACCCCTTATAGAGAGGCCGTAAACGGCAAGGTAACCAATAAAATAAGATTCTTATCTGCATTGGATGAAGAGGTTCATGTAATAGCGCAGGCCAATGCGCCTCTTGATAAGGACGGTAGATTTTCTACTGATATGGTATCCGCAAGAAAGGGCGGAGAGTTTGTCATGGCAAGGCCTGAGGATATTACACTCATGGACGTTTCGCCGAATCAACTGGTGAGTATTGCGTCAGCCCTTGTTCCATTTCTTGAAAATGACGACGCCAATAGGGCGCTTATGGGCTCTAACATGCAGCGTCAGGCTGTTCCGCTCATTCAGACAGATGCCCCTCTTATTGGAACAGGCATTGAAGAGGTTGTTGCAAAAGACTCTGGCGTCACGATGATTGCCAAGAGAGACGGTGTTGTTGAGAACGTGGATGCATCAAGGATAGTGCTCAGGAACAGCGACGGCGTGGATATTTACAATCTCAGCAAATTTAAGAGGTCTAATCAGAATACATGTATAAATCAGAAACCGATAGTAAAGGTTGGTGATAAAATAACTAAAGGAAATGTGATAGCAGATGGCCCTTCAACGGATTTAGGTGAACTTGCTCTTGGCAGAAATGTCTTGGTAGCATTTATGCCGTGGGGTGGCTATAATTTTGAAGATTCTATACTTATAAGTGAACGGTTTCTTCAAAAGGATGTATTCACCTCAGTGCATATAGAAGAGTTTGAAACAATGGCCAGGGATATAAAACTTGGCAAAGAGGATATTACAAGGGATATTCCCAATGTGGGAGAAGAGGCGCTGAAAGATTTGGATGATGGCGGAATAGTGAGGGTTGGCGCCGAGGTGGGGCCTGGAGATATATTAGTCGGCAAGGTGACCCCGAAAGGCGAAACTCAGCTTTCTCCAGAAGAAAAACTGCTTCGCGCCATCTTTGGAGAAAAGGCAGAGGATGTGAAAGATACCTCGCTTAAGGTGCCGCCGGGTGTTGAAGGCGTTGTTATAGATGTTAAAGTATTTTCAAGAAAAGGCGCGGACAGGGATGAGCGGAGCAAATCCATTGAAGACAGAGAGATAGCTAAGCTCTTAAAGGATAAGGAAGATGAGATAAAGATTGTAAAGGATACAGCCTTTAAGAAGACTAAGAAACTACTGCTGGGAAAGCATTTGGCTGAAAAACTAACTGATAAAAAAGGCAATGTGCTTCTCAAAAAAGGCGGAACAATTACAGAAGAAATATTGGATAAAATTTCTATGAGCAAATGGGAAGAACTATCATTAGGCGACGAACATGCGGAAAAGGAATTAAGACGGATATTTGATACTTTTAGCGAACAGATAGACCTTATCAAAGTTGTTTTTGATGAGAGGATAGACAGGCTGAAGAGAGGCGATGAACTTCCTCCCGGAGTCATCAAGATGGTTAAGGTGTACATAGCCATGAAGAGGAAGATAGCGGTTGGGGATAAGATGGCAGGACGTCATGGGAATAAGGGGGTTGTGTCAAGGATACTGCCTGAAGAAGACATGCCGTATCTTGCCGATGGGACGCCTGTAGAATTGGTTTTAAATCCGTTGGGTGTTCCTTCAAGAATGAACGTTGGTCAGATATTGGAAACGCATCTTGGCTGGGCTGCAAGGAGCTTGGGAGAGCAGTTGGCTGCATATATGGAAAAAGATTTTAGCCCGAATGCATTACGGGAAAAGATTAAGAAGATATATAGCTCTCCTGATTTCAGCAAATATATAAATGACCTTTCTGATAAAGAGGTTACAGAGGTAGCCAAGAGACTGAAAAAAGGGATATTTATAGCAAGCCCGGTCTTCGACGGCGCAAGGGAACAGGATATAAAGGAATTGCTGGAAAAGGCTGAATTGCCGCTTAGCGGCAAGACTATCTTGTATGATGGAAGAACAGGCGAGTCCTTTGACCAGAATGTTACCGTTGGCGTCATGTATATGTTAAAGCTCCATCACTTGGTGGATGACAAGATACATGCAAGGAGCACTGGCCCCTATTCTCTTGTAACACAGCAGCCGTTGGGCGGCAAGGCCCAGTTTGGCGGCCAGAGATTGGGCGAGATGGAAGTGTGGGCAATGGAGGCCTATGGCGCAGCCCATACCCTGCAGGAATTTTTGACTGTGAAGTCGGATGATGTTCCAGGCAGGACAAGGGTGTATGAGGCTATTGTTAAGAAGGAGTACAACATGGAACCGACGCTTCCAGAATCATTCAATGTCCTTGTCAAGGAACTACAGAGTCTGTCATTAAATATAGAGCTTTTAGAGGAAGAGAAGTAAAAAGACAGGCGAGAGGCAATGGGCAAGGGGTAGTAAAGCCCATAGCCTATCACCTATAGCCTGCTTTTAAGTTTTAAGGAGGAAATACTTTGGAAAAACTCATGGCGCTTTTTGGAAAACAGAAAAGGCCAACGGATTTTACTGCCATACGGATATCTCTCGCATCTCCTGAAAAGATACGAGAATGGTCTCATGGAGAGGTAAAGAAGCCAGAGACTATAAACTACAGGACATTTAAGCCTGAGAGGGATGGTCTTTTTTGCGCAAAGATATTTGGCCCTGTAAAGGATTATGAATGCAATTGCGGAAAATATAAGAGGATGAAGCACAGAGGGGTAACCTGTGAAAAGTGCGGAGTAGAGGTTATTCCGTCTAAAGTAAGAAGAGAAAGACTCGGCCATATAGAGCTTGCTACACCTGTAGCCCATATATGGTTTATGAGGAGTCTGCCGAGCAGAATCGGGACAATCTTAGACATGACCCTGAAAGAACTGGAGAGGGTCATATATTATGAAAGCTATATCGTTATAGATACAAAGGATACAGACCTGAAACTCGGTGAACTCTTGACCGACGATAAATACGAAAAGGCTGTTGAACAATATGGCAGCGATAGTTTTGTTGCTGGCATGGGCGCTGAGGCTGTACGTGATGTATTAAAGAAACTGGATTTGCAGAAGCTTTCTTCTTTTCTCAGGGCAGAGATGAAAAAGACTACATCTGAGGTAAAAAAGAAGAAGATAGTTAAGAGATTAAAGATAGTTGATGGTTTTAGATTGGCAGGCACGAGACCTGAATGGATGATATTAGATGTTGTCCCTGTTCTACCGCCGGATTTAAGGCCTCTTGTGCCTCTTGACGGTGGAAGATTTGCTACATCTGACCTCAATGACCTTTATAGAAGAGTGATCAACAGAAATAACCGCCTTAAGAGGCTTATGGAGCTTAATGCCCCGGATATCATCATACGCAATGAGAAGAGGATGCTGCAGGAATCCGTAGATGCCCTCTTTGACAATGCGAGAAGGGGCAGAATAGTGACAGGCCAGAATAAGCGGCCGTTAAAGTCTTTGAGTGATATGATAAAGGGAAAGGGCGGGCGCTTCAGGCAAAATCTATTGGGAAAAAGGGTTGACTACTCCGGCCGTTCAGTTATTGTAATCGGTCCTGATTTGAAATTGCATCAGTGTGGTTTGCCAAAGAAGATGGCGTTGGAACTATTTAAACCGTTTATTTATCAGAAGCTTGAAGAACGTGGTTATGCTACTACCATAAAAGCTGCAAAGAAGATGGTTGAGAAGGAAAGGCCGGAGGTGTGGGATGTTTTAGATGAGGTTATAAGAGAACATCCAGTGCTCTTGAACAGAGCTCCTACCTTGCATCGTCTGGGCATTCAGGCATTTGAGCCTCTTTTAATAGAAGGCAAGGCAATTCAGCTCCATCCGCTTGTTTGCACTGCCTTTAATGCAGATTTTGACGGCGATCAGATGGCTGTCCATGTGCCTCTTTCTGTAGAGTCTCAGGCTGAGGCAAGGATACTCATGATGTCAACGAACAATATCCTTTCTCCGGCAAATGGGAAGCCTGTGATAGCGCCTACCCAGGATATAGTCCTTGGGCTTTATTATATGACAAGGGAGAGGTATGGGGTAAAAGGAGAGGGCAATGTATTTTCATCTCCTGAGGAAGTCAGAGTTGCATATGATGCTGGAGAGGTACATCTCCAGGCAAAGATAAAGGTTAAAATGAATGGAGAGTTGATAGATACAACTGTTGGCAGGATTCTTTTAAATGAGGTATTGCCAGAAGAAATTTTATTTGAATCTGTAAACAGGGTAATGGATAAGAAGCAGCTTGCAAATCTCATAGATGTCTGTTACAGGCGGGCAGGGGATAAGAAAACTGTAATCCTTGCCGACCGGCTTAAGAATCTTGGCTATACCTATGCAACAAAGGCAGGCATATCTATCTGTATAGATGATATGAAGATACCGGCTAAAAAAGGCAAACTCCTGGATAAGGCATATAAAGAGGTGCAGGAGATTCAAAAGCAATATAACGAAGGTTTAATAACAGATGGTGAAAGATATAACAAGGTCATTGACATCTGGGCGCAGACAACAGAAGAGGTTGCTGCCGAGATGTTGAAGGAGCTTGGCACAGAGGTTATAAAAGACGAAAAAGGCAAAGAGAAAAATGTTCCAAGCTTTAACCCTATCTTTATCATGGCTGATTCCGGAGCGAGGGGTTCTGCCCAGCAGATAAGGCAGCTTGCGGGGATGCGAGGGCTTATGGCAAAGCCATCAGGCGAGATCATAGAGACGCCTATTACAGCTAACTTCAGAGAGGGCCTTACCGTGTTGCAGTACTTTATCTCTACCCATGGCGCAAGAAAGGGCCTTGCAGATACAGCCTTAAAGACCGCAAATTCAGGCTATCTTACTCGTAGACTGGTAGATGTTGCGCAAGATGCTATCATTTCCGAAGATGATTGCGGTACGCTGGACGGTATTTATATGTCCTCGCTTATTGAAGGTGGAGAGATTATTGAGCCAATAGGTGAGAGGATATTAGGTAGAGTTGCAATGGAGGATGTTGCTGATCCATTTTCAGGCAAGGTCCTTGTAAAGGAAAACGAGGAGATTGACGAGGACAGCGTATCCAAAATAGAGGAGGCAGGCATAGAGAAGGTAAAGATACGAAGTGTTCTTACCTGCAGGAGTAAACGCGGGATATGTGCAAAGTGTTATGGCAGGGATTTGGCACGTGGCAGAATGGTTGAAATGGGAGAGGCAGTCGGCGTTATTGCAGCCCAGTCCATAGGCGAGCCAGGAACTCAGCTTACCATGAGAACATTTCATATCGGAGGTACTGCCAGCCGGAGGGCAGAACAGACTACCTTAGAGGCGAGGCATGAGGGGCAGATTAAATTTGTCCATGTGCATACTTCTGTGAATTCAAAAGATGAAATTATAGTTATGAACAGAAACGGAGAGATTGCTATTCGCGATGAACAGGGCAGAGACAGGGAAGTTAATTCTCTTATCTATGGTGCGAAGATCAAGGTTAAAGATGGGCAAAAGGTTAAACCAGGCGATGTGTTGGCAGAGTGGGATCCGTATACAATTCCAATCCTCACTGAGGCCAGCGGTATAATAAAGTTTGGCGATATTGAAGATGGAAAGACCATGAGGGAACAGGTTGATGAGGTTACGGGTCTTTCGAGTAAGGTTATAGCGAGTTATAAAGAAGGCGATTTAAGACCGAGGATATCTATAAAAGATGAATCTGGAAGGACATTGAAGATACACGGTACTACTATAGAGGCCAGATATCTTCTGCCTGTTGGAGCCATCATAACAATAAATGAAGGTGATGCTGTTAAAGCAGGCGATATCATAGTAAAGATTCCGAGAGAGACTACAAAAACCAAAGACATCACAGGCGGATTGCCGAGGGTCGCGGAACTCTTTGAGACAAGGAAGCCAAAGGAATGCGCTGTTATAAGCGAGATAGATGGCGCTGTGTTGTTCGGGAAGGATACAAAAGGCAAGAGAAAGGTTATCATAACTCCGGAGGTTGGAGAACCTAAAGAGTATCTCATCCCAAAAGGCAAGCATATCAGTGTACGAGAAGGGGACAGGATAAGGGCAGGAGAACCTCTTATGGATGGTTCTGCCAATCCGCATGATATTCTCAGCGTGCTCGGCGTGAAGGAACTGGCGAAATATCTGGTAGATGAGGTGCAGGAAGTTTACAGGCTGCAGGGTGTTAAGATAAACGATAAGCACATTGAAGTAATCGTACGGCAGATGCTGAGAAGGGTTAAGATAAAAGAACCTGGCGATACAGACTTTTTGGTCGGAGAGCAGATTGAACGATATGTATTTGAAGAGGCAAACGAGAAGATGCTGGCAAAAGGGAAAAGGCCTGTAATTGCTGAACCGCTTTTGCAGGGAATAACAAAGGCATCGCTTTCTACGGAGAGTTTTATTTCTGCAGCGTCTTTCCAGGAGACAACGAAGGTTTTGACAGAGGCGAGTATCACAGGAAAGATAGATTATCTCAGGGGGCTTAAAGAGAATGTGATTATGGGAAGACTCATTCCCGCTGGCACAGGGTTCCCTTATTACAGGAAGATATCTCTTGCAAAACATGGAGAAGCAGAATTAACAGAAGAATCTTCTGTTCAAGAAGCAAATATTGCTTGACAATAAATTATAAAGTTGATAGCATAAGAAAGTTTTTTTCTGAAAAGGGTCGAGAGACAAATTTTTTAGAGGTAATCAATGCCCACGATAAATCAGTTGGTTAAAAAAGGCAGAAAGGCTGTGAGGAGGAAGACAACCGCCCCTGCTTTAAAAGGATGTCCTCAGAAGAGAGGGGTTTGTGTCAGGGTATATACAACTACCCCCAAAAAACCAAACTCAGCGCTTAGGAAAGTGGCAAGGGTCAGGCTTACTAATGCAATGGAAGTGACCTCTTACATTCCGGGTATTGGTCATAATCTTCAGGAGCATTCAGTTGTTCTTATAAGAGGCGGAAGGGTAAAGGACTTGCCGGGTGTCAGATATCATATTGTTCGCGGTACTATGGATGCAGTTGGTGTTCAGAATAGAAAACAGGGCCGCTCTAAATACGGGGCGAAAAGACCAAAGTAAAAATTACAAATTACGAATTACGAATTAAGAATGAGGAACTGTAATCGTAGTTAATTCGTAATTGATAATTCCTAATTCATAATTGTGGTTTTATTGGAGGTTTAATGTCAAGGAAGGGAATTGTTGCAAAAAGGGATGTTTTGCCGGATCCAAAACATAACGACAAACTTATAACCAAATTTGTAAACACTATAATGAGCGATGGCAAAAAAAGTGTTGCAGAAGGTATTCTCTATAGAGTGTTTGATCTGGTAAAAGAAAAGACAAAAGAAGACCCGCTTAAGATATTTAAGAAGGCGGTTGATAATGTAAAGCCGGCGCTTGAGGTGAGATCCCGCAGGGTTGGCGGCGCAACCTATCAGGTTCCGCAGGAAGTCAGGCCGCAGCGCAAGATATCTCTTGCGTTAAGGTGGATTGCAACATACGCAAGGGCGCGCGGGGCCGAAAAGACAATGGTTGAAAAGCTTACCTCTGAGCTGATAGATGCGGCAAATAATAAAGGCGGGGCGGTAAAGAAGAGAGAGGATGTGCATAAGATGGCTGAGGCAAATAAGGCATTTGCGCATTATAGATGGTAAAAAACAGTGAGCAGTGAACAGTTAGCAGTTAACAGTTTTAGAAGGAGTTTTACATTGCCAAGATTAGTACCAATAGAAAAGACAAGAAATATAGGCATAATGGCCCATATAGATGCGGGTAAAACCACTACCACCGAGAGAATTCTCTACTATACAGGCGTAACCTATAAGATAGGAGAGGTTCACGATGGTACGGCTGTAATGGATTGGATGCCCCAGGAGCAGGAGAGAGGCATTACAATTACCTCTGCCGCGACAACCTGTTTCTGGAAAGACAATCGTATCAATATAATTGATACGCCGGGCCATGTGGATTTTACCATTGAGGTGGAGAGGTCTTTAAGGGTGCTGGATGGGGCTGTTGCGGTATTCTGTTCTGTGGGCGGTGTTGAGCCTCAATCAGAGACAGTATGGCGTCAGGCAAATAAATATAGAGTCCCAAGAATAGCATTTGTAAACAAGATGGACAGGGTTGGCGCAGATTATTTCAGGGTTATAAAGATGATGGTGGAAAGGCTTCAAACCAGGCCGGCCGTGCTGCAGCTTCCTGTTGGCGCCGAAGAGAATTTTAAGGGCGTGGTTGACCTTATTTCTCAAAAGGCCATACTTTGGGATGAATCTACGTTAGGCGCGAAATTTCGTTTTGAGGATGTGCCTGCAGATATGAAAGTTTTGGTTCATGAGTATAGAGATAAGCTGATAGAGGCTGCCGCTGATTTTGATGAAACCGTTATGGAAAAATATATGGACGGCAAACAGCCTACGGAAGATGAACTGAGAAGCGCAGTAAGAAAAGGCACGATACAGATGGGTATAACCCCTGTTCTTTGCGGGTCGTCATTTAAAAACAAAGGGATTCAGCCGCTTCTTGATTCGGTTTTGGAATATCTTCCGTCGCCAATTGATATTGCTGCGATAAAAGGGATAAACCCTGATACAGAACAGGAAGAAGAAAGAAAGGCTGATGACAATGCGCCATTCTCGGCAATTGCATTTAAGATAATGACAGACCCGTTTGTCGGTCAGCTTACATTTTTCAGGGTTTATTCAGGCTATATGGCAGCAGGCTCATATGTCTATAATGCCACAAAGCAGCAGAAAGAGCGTATTGGAAGACTCTTGAAGATGCATGCAAATAAAAGGGAAGATATAAAAGAGGTTTATGCAGGCGAGATAGCGGCAGCGGTCGGTTTAAAGAGCACCATAACAGGCGATACCCTGTGCGATGGTGATAAACCGATACTGTTAGAACGGATGATATTCCCTGAGCCTGTTATGAGCATAGCCATAGAGCCAAAGACAAAGGTTGATCAGGAAAAACTCGGCATGTCGCTGCAGAAGCTTGCCATAGAAGACCCGTCATTCAGGGTGAAGACGGATGAAGAAACAAGCCAGACAATCATCTCCGGCATGGGCGAGCTGCACCTTGAGATTATTGTGGACAGATTGATGAGAGAATTCAAGGTTGAGGCGAACGTCGGCAAGCCGCAGGTTGCATATAGAGAGACCATAACAAAGAAGGTTGAGGCTGAGGGCAAGTATATAAAGCAAACAGGCGGACGCGGTCAGTATGGTCATGTCTGGCTTACAGTTGAACCCCAGGAGGCCGGCAAGGGCTTTGAATTTGAGAATGAAATCGTTGGCGGAACTGTTCCAAAAGAATATATCCCTGCTGTAGAAAAGGGGCTAAGAGAGACAATAGATACAGGTGTGCTTGCGGGCTACCCTGTTGTGGATATAAAGGTTTCGTTGTTTGACGGCTCTTACCATGATGTTGACTCATCTGAAATTGCATTCAAGATAGCAGCCTCTATGGCATTTAAGGATGGTATGAGAAAGGCTAACCCGATACTCTTGGAGCCTATTATGGATGTAGAGGTTGTCACCCCGGAACAGTTTATGGGAGATGTTATTGGAGATTTGAATTCAAGAAGAGGCAAGATACTTGGTATGGAGACAAGGGGAGGATTTAATGTGGTATCTTCAAAGGTTCCGCTTGCCCAGATGTTTGGTTATTCCACTGATATAAGATCTAAGACACAGGGCAGGGCTACATTTACAATGCAATTCTCTCATTATGAGCAGGTGCCAAATTCCGTAAAGGAAGAGATTGTGGCAAAGGTGCAAGGGAAATAAAAAACAGGTTGAGGTTAAGGTTAAGGAAAGACAAATAATAGTTTTTCTCAACCTCAACCTTAGCCTCAACCTTTATTTAACAGGAGGTTTTTATGA
>MGRL01000101.1 GCA_001798165.1 Deltaproteobacteria bacterium RIFCSPHIGHO2_02_FULL_43_33 | reverse complement strand
ATATTGCTTGTTTGAGTTCAGCGTGAACTCTTATATATCTCCGTCCCCACCCCCGCGTCTGTGAAAACTTCCAAAAGAACCGCATGTTCCACCCTGCCGTCTATGATATGTGCCTTAGACACGCCGCCTTTTAAGGCGTCAAGGCAGCATTCCAGTTTTGGAATCATGCCGCCTGTTGCGGTTTCGTTCTTAATGAGCCTTTTTGCTTCTGCAACACTGAGCGCAGATATAAGTTTTTTATTCTTATCCAAAACGCCCTGCACATCGGTGAGAAGTATCAATTTTTCAGCCTTTAAAGCTGCTGCAATCTTTCCTGCTACGGTATCGGCATTTATATTATATGTTTTGCCGTCATCGCCAACGCCAACAGGGGCTATAACAGGTATAAACTTATCGCGGTCAAGGGTTTCTATGACTTTGGGATTAACAGACTTAACCTCTCCCACCATGCCCATATCTTCGCCCTTGGTCTTCATCTTCTTGGCCTTTATCAAACCGCCGTCCTTGCCGCTTAAACCCACGGCCTTTCCGCCGTAATGATTGATGAGCGCAACTATCTCCTTATTCACCTTGCCGACCAGAACCATTTCCACCACATCCATAGTCTCCTCATCGGTAACACGGATGCCTTTTACAAAACGGGATTCTTTGCCGAGCTTTTTTAAAAGCTCTCCAATCTGCGGGCCGCCGCCGTGGACAATCACAGGATTCAGGCCCACATACTTCATAAGGATTATATCTTTGGCAAAGCTCTGCTTAAGCCTCTCCTCTACCATTGCATGGCCGCCGTATTTTATGACAATGGTCTTGCCATAAAACTGCCGTATATACGGTAATGCCTCTAAAAGCGTTTCAACTTTTTGTATGTATTTTTGCATAAAAACTCGTGACCATATTCCGTGTCTGTGTCCATGAGCATTACACGGATAACCGGCACGGACACGGCTTCTACTTCTTTATATACTCATGCCACTGCGAAGCATCAGGATTAGTAGTGTGCATCCAATGGGCCAGGTCAGGCAGCCAGTAGCTGGCAAGATAGATAATGCCCCAGATGATAAATAGACCCCACATAACCTTTATCCAGAGAGGGACTGGATTTTCTTGCGGTTCTAATTTAATCTTTTCTTCCATGTTACGCTCCCCTTTCCATCTCCTGAGCCTTTTCTTCCATTTCTAAAACCCTGTATTTCACCTTTTCTATATCCTTAAAATCTCCTTTCAGAAAACTCCAGATAAAGAGTAAAAAGAAACCAACAGCAACCAAGAGATAGGTAATAACCTGAATAACGGCAAAGCCTGCTACCTCACCCATAGGAATTGTTCGCATTATCTCCAACAGTTTGTATACAAAAGTTACACCAGCAAAGGTAACGCCAAAGATAACCCATGCCCCGACTATAAACGTAGCCCATTCCTTTTTACCTATACTCATAGCTTACCTCCTGTGCCAACTTCCCAGCCACTGCACATAGGCAGTTATGGCAAGGCCTTTTTTATTCGGCCTTCCATTCTCATCATAGAACCACTTGTAAGAAGGCATAACAGAGCCGGGCTGGACTGACGGCGGGTCATAGAAATGGGCAACATGCCAGTCATTGCTATGCACCATTGACTCTCTTATAAGATCAGGGCCAACCCTTCTGGTGCCGAACAGCACTGGCATCTCAAGTTCATTCTGATACTCTGATGCAACCGAAACAGCGCCGTATCTTACAGGTTCATTGGCAATAGGCCGTACATATTGTGAATGACAGTGCCAGCATGCCTCTTTTATATATATGTCTCTTCCAAGCCGAAGGGCAGCAGCATAAGCAGCAGCCGTTGGCTCTCCAAAGGCCTTTTGAAACTCATCAGGATAATCCTCAGCCAATTGATAAAATTCAGCATCCACATCTTCCTGAACAAGCTCTTCTACGCTTTTCATTGGTATATTTCTCAAAAAAAATAGAGGACCCAGCATCTGAAAGATAAAACCGGTTATAAAGAATCCTATCCCAGCTACCAAGAATACAAAAATAAATCTTTCCTTCATAGCGCTTTTCATTTCACCCCCTGCTTTCAGGCCTTTCAGGCTATGACTGGCCTGGCCTCATAGGCATTTTCAGCCCTAACTGTCATATAGAGGTTATAGACAAGACACAATATGCCTGCAATTATCATCAGGCCAGACAAGGTTCTTACAAACCAGAATGGAACTGAAAACCGTATAGAATCTATAAATGGATTCAACCCCCACCAGGTAAACCCCTGCATAACGCCTGCAATGGCCAAATCAATAAACATAATAGTAAGACCAAGCGTAACCAGCCAATATGCCCAGCCGTGCAGGCTCTGGGAATACCATTCCTTTCCTGTAAGCCTCGGCCACAGCTCAGTAATAATGCCAATGAGCCAGAAACTAAAGACGCCAAACATCACAAGGTGCGCATGACCAACAACCCAGTCAGTAAAGTGAATAAGCTTTTGCACAGTAAGTGTTACTTGAATAGCGCATTGAAAACAGGTAACCCAGTAGAATATCATGCCGGTATACATCCATCGAATGGGATAATTATTTATCAGATAATTACCACTGCCCCGGAGTGTCATAATAAAGTTCGCAAGCACACTGGTTACCACTACCTCTATGGCAACGGTTGCCACCACAGCGCTGTATTGAACATGCATGGGAACCGGCGACCACATAAAGTGATGCATACCCTGCATAGGATAGAAAAACGCCAACCCCCAAAAACCAATAAGGCTCAACGAATGACTCCATATCGGCTTTTTGATTATTGTCGGGACAAAGAAATACATAAGCCCCCAGCCGACAGGAGTGACAAGAAGCGCCACCAAATCATGGATAAAATTCCCTGCAATTGCAGCGCCTGCTGCGCCTGGGACAAAAAACTGCGGCAGATAGTTTCCCATAATATAAACCAGAATAACCCATATGGATGCGCCGGTAAAATACCACAAAGACACATAAAGCGGCGCATCCTTGCTCGCCTTCAAAATCGGCGGTATGAGATTAATGGCTAAAAGCGCCAGCCCTAACACAATAAATGGGTCAACAAATATTGGAGTCTCCCCCCATTCAATGCCCTGAGCGTATCCACCAAGGATTCCCACCGCTGTTGCCAACACAAGTATCTGAAGCACCCAGAAGATGAGCCAGCTTAAGGTTTTGCTTAAAACAGTATAGCCTGACATCCTGGGGATAACCCAATACATACCGGCAATAAGGCCGTTTAAAAGCCAACCGTAGGCAATGGCATTTGTGTGCACCATCCTTACACGGCCAGGCGAGAAAAACTCAATTCCAGAAAGTGGATAATGACCAAGAAACTGCAGAGAATATAAAAACCCTGCTGTAAGCGCCACAACAAGAAAAGTGAGAGCTGCTATGAAATGGGCGGTAACAAGATTATAATCAACAAGACTCTGTCTGTTGTTCATTTCTTGCCTCCCTTGAAACTTAACACATACGATATTAAATGCCACCTGTCATTTTCAGGTATCTGCGCAAATGCAGGCATGGGTGTACCTTCTATGCCTGTTGTAATGGTTCTAAAAAGGTCGCCCGGCGCAGAGCCGCCTTCATATATGCCCCTCCTAAAATTTCTCGGCTTGTCTGGATTGCCCCACATATCTTTCAATATCGCAGCAGCAGGTCCTTTGCCGTCTCCTTTATCGCCGTGACAGCCGGAGCACCCATTTACTTCATATGTACCCCTTCCTTTAGTTACAGATTCAGGCGAGCCTACATATTCAGGCACAGGGGGAATAACGATTGGCTGGCCTGGTTTTTCCTTTTTCCATTTTTCAGAGAATGTCTTAATATACTCTATGACTGCCAATCTTTCTTTTTCAGGCACAAGCACAAATGCAGGCATAGAGTTTCCAGGCAGCCCTTTTGTAATAGTGCGCATAAGGTCTTCATCTAAAGGAAGTGAACCTTGCGACGTTGATTTAAATTCAAATATGCCTTTTGTGAAATCTCTTGGCTTGGTAACAAGAAGAGATGCTGCCTTACCCTTGCCGTCACCTTTTTCTCCGTGGCAGCCTACGCAGTATTTGAGATAAACATCTTGGCCGACATTGATTACATCATCTGCAAAAACAAAGACAGGGGCAAAAAAGAAGAGTATAGAAACGATTAGTTTTCTCAATTTGGATACTCCCTTCTTATTGAGGTCTTATAAGATATATTTACTGAGGTCTTCATCTTTTATAATATCAGAGAGCCTTTCCCTCACATATTTTGCATCTATGGCAATTTTTTTTATCTCGCCTGTGGCGACCATGTCAGGCGCATCAAAGGATATGATATCCAATATCCGCTCCATGATGGTATGCAAACGCCTTGCGCCGATATTCTCCATCCTGTCATTTACGATAGTTGCCATCTCTGAAATCTCTGCTATGGCATCCTCAGTAAATTTTAATTTTATGCCCTCTGTTTCCATAAGCGCTGCATATTGCTTTGTAAGTGCATTCTCAGGTTCTTTTAAAATCCTTATAAAATCCTCTTTGCCGAGGGATCTGAGTTCCACACGGATAGGGAATCTTCCCTGAAATTCTGGAATCAGGTCAGATGGCTTTGAAACATGAAATGCGCCGGATGCAATAAATAAGATGTGGTCTGTCTTTACCATGCCATATTTGGTGTTAATCGTTGACCCTTCAACAATAGGAAGCAAGTCCCTTTGCACACCTTCCCTTGATACATCAGGCCCGTGACCGGATTCCCTGCCTGCAATCTTGTCTATCTCATCTATGAACACAATGCCTGATTGCTCAACCCTTTCCACAGCCTGCTTAACAACCTTATCCATATCAATAAGCCTTTGAGCCTCTTCCTGATTCAAAATCTTTATAGCCTCAGGCACTTTTACATTCCGCCTCTTGGTCTTTTTGGGGAAGATATTGGAAAACATATCCTTTATATTCATATCCATCTCTTCCACACCACTGGTTGAAAATATCTCTACCATCGGCAGTTTCTGTTCTGTTATCTCTATTTCTACAACCCTGTCATCCAGTTTGCCTCCTTTAAAAAGGGTGCGGAGCTTTTCCCGCGTGCCTTTCTGCAACTCCCTTTCCTGCATAATCCTTGTCGGGTCTTGCTGCGGCCCTACAGAAGTTGCTATAGAAGTTACCGGCGGCAGAAGCAAATCCAGAAGCCTTTCCTCTGCCATCTCTTGGGCCTTTTCCTGAACCTTGATGCGCTCCTCATCTTTGGCCATCTTAACTGCAAGGTCTGTTAAATCACGGATGATGCTTTCCACATCCCGTCCCACATAGCCAACCTCGGTAAATTTTGATGCCTCCACTTTTATAAACGGCGCCTGCGCAAGCTTTGCAAGCCTTCGGGATATTTCTGTCTTGCCCACGCCGGTTGGACCAATCATAATAATATTCTTAGGCGCAATCTCATCCCGCAAATCAGGCGGCACCTGCTGCCGCCGCCATCGGTTTCTCAATGCAATGGCAACCGCCCTCTTTGCCTCTTTCTGGCCGATGATATATTTATCAAGCTCGGATACGATTTCTTTTGGGGTAAATGTTTTCATAATAATTATCGTGTCCGTTATCCGTGACCGTGACCGTAAAAAAACTACGGACACGGAAAACGGTCACGGTTCACGGTCTTTACAGCTCCTCCACCGTTATATTTTCATTCGTATAAATGCAAATCTCTGCTGCAATCTTCATTGCCTCTTGAGCAATTGTCTTTGCGTCAAGATTTGAATACTGCAGGAGCGCCCTCGCAGCAGAGAGGGCAAACGAACCGCCAGAGCCTATGGCTGCTGCACCGCCCTCTGGCTCTATCACATCGCCGCTGCCTGACAATACGAATGAATGCTCTTTATCAACAACCAGCAGGAGCGCCTCAAGTCTTCTCAGTATCTTATCTGTGCGCCAATCCTTTGCAAGCTCAACAGCAGCCCTGGCAATGTTGCCGTGATACTTCTCAAGTTTTGATTCAAACTTTTCAAAAAGCGTGAACGCATCCGCAGTAGAACCGGCAAAACCGGCAAGCACCTTGCCATCGCCCATGCGTCTGACCTTGACCGCACCCTTTTTCATCACCGTGCTGCCGAGCGTAACCTGACCGTCGCCGGCAATGGCAACCTTGCCGTCCCTGCGCACTGCTATTATTGTTGTTCCGTGTAGTTGGTTCATAGCGTTTATTGCGTTATAGCGTTATTGGGTTTTTCGCTACAAACCCTATGAACCCTACAACGCTATTAACCCCTTTTCTTCGCCCTCGGATGCGCCTTATCATAAACTTCTAAAAGCCTCTGCACACTCACCTTTGTATATTTTTGCGTTGTAGAGAGGCTGGCATGGCCGAGCATCTCCTGTATTGCCCTCAAATCCACCCCTGCGTCCAAAAGATGGGTTGCAAAGGTATGCCGCAATGAATGAGGCGTGGGATGTTTTGAAATACCGCTTATATCTGCGCTATCCCTTACAAGCCTCTGCACAGCCCGCGGCGTAATCCTCTCTCCCCGTGTTCCTAAAAAAACAGGCTCGCCTTCTTGACCCTTGACCCTTGACCCTTCTTCCAAATACGCCTTCAATGCCTCTCTGGCCTTTTCGCCGAGTATCGCAACTCTTTCTTTATTACCTTTTCCAATGACCTTGATTATTCCCGAAACAATATCAACATCCTTCATGTTAAGCCCAGCCAGTTCGCTCACTCGTATACCTGCTGAATAAAGAACTTCAAGGATAGCCTTATCTCTTTTTTGTAACTTTTGACCCTTGACCCCTGACCCTTGACCCTTGTTTGTTTCCACCAGTGCCGCAGCCTCATCCACGGTCAAAACCGTGGGCAGATATTTTTCTATCTTGGGACTGGAGAGAAGCTCAGCAGGATTTTTTGCCAAAAATCCCTTTTTCATCAAAAACCTGAAAAATGCCTTTATGGATGCAAGCTTTCTTGCAATAGATGCCTTCTTATGGCTTTTATACAGGTGGCCTAAAAACAGCTTTATCTCATTTTCACCTATCTTGTCTGCATCTACATCGCCATTATTATTAAGGCAAAATCCTCTATCTTTTAAAAAAAACTCCAGTTGCGTTACATCTCTTAGATAATTCTCCCTCGTATATTTTGAGGCATTTTTTTCTACGGACAGATAGGTGTCAAACGCCCTTTTATATTCTTCCATAGAAAAGTTTTATAGCATAGGTAAATGGACAATACAATAAAAAGGCTGAAGGTTTTTTATATTTGCGTTCCTTGCTTGATATGATAGCTAATTTTATTTCTCTTGCAAAAATCAATAACAGATAAGGCAAGCTCATTATAGAATCCCTTGGAATATTTGAATTCAGATGATTTAACGTTATAATTCAACCTGCCGAAGATAATTTTATCCACAAAAGAGACTGCTTCTAAAATTTCCATCAAATCCTGCTTAATCAGATTTGGCGTGGGATACGGCTCCATACTCACCCATGTTTTAAATCCTTTTTTGTGTAAATATTTTAGAGAGTTTACCCTGTCTTTAAATTTAGCCGAATCCGGCTCGAATTCTTTCCTGAATTTTTCACTTAAAGAAACCAATGTAATGCCATATTCGTTTTTATTGCTATAGCCATTTCTACTGCCGAGTTCTTTTGGGAAAACTCCTTTTGTTAATACAGTGCAATGGATATTATTTGCATTGAGCGTATCTATAATTTTCAAACTCAAATCACACACCTGTTCCTGCTCATACATAAATGGGTCTGTGGAAAAACACAGGTGAACATGCTTTATTTTGTTCTTGTATTTCGGTATTTCTTTGTCCAGAAGTTCTAAAGCATTGGAAACTATTTTGGGCTTGCACCATTCTTCATAGGTTTTAACAATGCCGCACCTTCTTTTCATCATATAGGCATAACATGGGTATTTGCACCCATGAGAACAACCCTCCACATGATTCAAACAAAAATCTGCATATTCGACTTCGCTTTTATAAAGTAAGGATTTTCTCTGAATGGTTTGCATCTTAAAATAATTCCTTCTGCCCTTGAGGGTCTATTTTGATGACACTATTCCATATTTTTTGTGCGAGAGAATGTTTTGACGCAAGTATCAGAACATACAATTCAACTTCTTTAGTATTTTTTACAGGCACGGTTGGTAATCCGGCATAAATATCTCTGTCCGAAGAAACCATCCTCAATCCATCATCAGGATAACCAATAGATTTTAGCTGTTCTGCAAAGACATCAATTAAAACCTTAAAGATTTTATCGCTTGTTAAGCCGTTAATTCTTTTCCGCCATTCGTCTGTCCCTAAGAAATCATCAAGTATAGTATTTTTGCTTTTTCGCCATGTCTCTAAATTTCTTTTTATAGCCCCAATGGGGAAATGAAGCAAGATATCCATTCGTTGCAATTTTGCCAAGTTTCTGAGGGTTTCAAATTTTAAGCCCTCAGTACCAAATGGGTCTATAAAGGCAAAATGGTATCTATATGGTTTTTGGAGTAATGTCTTAACCAGATCATCAATTAAACTATTTGAGTCGCCACATCTGAGATTACAATTTGATTTTGAGTTTATTCTTTTTTCTAATGCCTTCGTATTGTCACTGTTAATGTCAAAATAAAAATACTCGTTAAAGGGCGCCTCGTCTCTTTTAAATGCCAGAATTCCACCACTATCAATTTCTCTTTTTTCATTTTTGATAATACATTTACCCGGACCTGCAAATAAATCTATGAAGACAGCATTGTTTTTATCGGCAAACCTTCTTCTTGCTTCACAGGAAGCATTGAGATATTTTTCCAAGAAAAAATAATTGTCTTCAACCCATTGGCCTACGCATTGCACAGGCAAGTCATCTGCACCATGCAATAGGCAGTTGCCATTTTCATTTTTACAATTTTGCTTTTGACAGTTTCTTATACTCATATTGTTCCCTCATTTTTCCCCTCCACCACCCCAATCTCCTCATCTGTCAATCCATAGAGCTTGTAAACAATCTCATCTATCAACTCATCAGTAGCTTTAATTTTTCCTTTCAATGGCTCAAGAAGTACCATGCTTTTTGCAAAATGTTTTTCAAGAAGTTCTTGTTTTTTGCGGTCTGATGGGGCAATTGAGATTTTGTTTTTGTTCTTTTTGAGGATATCAAGGAGATGCTCAAAACTGTGTTCGTGGTATTCCTTGATTGCGGTTTTATTTGTTAAGGCGTCAATCTCGGCGCCGATTTCCCGCTCAAACCATTTGAGGAAGCCTTTGATTTCTTCGTTCTTCGTTTTATTGAATTCAATCATCTGTCCGGCGAGAAAAGCGAGGATGTCGTGGACGACATCTGACTGATTTTGTTTTAATTGCAAATCAACAAATGAAAGCAGTTCTTGCATCTTTATCATTCCTCTTTTTTCCGTGTAGAGTTTAACAGACGCTCGACCCAAATCCGAATAAGTTCCGACAAATCCCCTTTATCCGCCAAATGCAGGGCTTTGAGATACGCTTCCTTTTCTTTCGGTTCGGTTGACGCGGTCTCAACAGGCGGAAGTCTCAATTTAAAAAGGATTGCCGTCAATAAGACTCTGCCTGCGCGGCCGTTGAAATCTCTAAATGGATGTATCCACTGGAAACGCCAGTCTGCCCATGCAAGAAGCTCTGCTGTTTCTTTTACAGCGTTAGTCTTTTCCGCATGGGAAAGCCTTGCTGCAAGGTCATCGCAATATTGACGCATCTGGATCGGAACTTCATAGAATGGCGAAGGGAAATGCTGCCCTGCCTGAACATTCACATCCCTGAATCTGCCTGCCCAATCAAAGAGCAAGCCCGCAATATTTTTGTGGAGGCTGCAAATCCATTCTGGCGTGATTTTGATTTTTTCCGGCAGGCCGGCAATAATTTCTTGAATTGTCTTTGCAGCAGAAACAGCGATGGTTTCTGCTACTTCAGAATAAGGTTTTATCCCCTGATATGTCTCAAAGTGGCGGGTTGAATCTAACGGCTTGGCGCTGTCTTTTCTTTCTTCAGGAGCTCCTTCAGGCGGTTTATATCCACCGGTTCCCTCTCGAACTCCATAGACTTTACCACCCAGTCCAGAACCTTCTCCTGATATGCCTTCCTCAGAGAGTTTATATCCCTGTGGCTTTCCTGCCATTTTGCCAGACTCTGTTGAAGGTTTTTTATGTTCGTCTGTCTTTTCATGTTTATTATTCTGGCATAAATCGCTCTTTGATGCAAGGGATTCAAGCTGCTTGTAATACATTCCCTTAAACTCTTCTAACCGCTCCTTCCGCACTTTTTCAGGGGTTGTGAAGGAGACCGGAGGCATGGGCATAGAGTCAATCTCATAAGAATTTACATGGTTGTTTGTGCTGGTAAGCCTAAACCGCCATTCCCACAGCGATGAATTCAGCAGGGCAAGAATGGCAAAGAGATTATATTCTTTAGGCGTAATTATGTAGTTTATTGTGTCGGAGCAAAAATTATCTTTTTCAACTATGGTCGCTATTATTCTACGCCAGTTGTCTATTGCCGCTCCTCTCTGGTAACCAATGCGGGTGTTCCTATAATCATACGCCTTTGTATTTTTGCCATGCGCATCAAGAAATCTTTTAACATCAAGATACATGGGCTCGCCCTGCTTTGGCTCTTCTTGAAATTCATAACGGTTTATGTGGCCGCCTCTTAAAACAACTTGCCCTCTTTTTTCGTCCGTCAAAAAATCAGAGTGGGCTGTAAGATTAACCTCGCCCTGCTGCGATGCTGCAAAATGCCCGAGAGTAATTTCGTTAGAAACCTTGTTTAACTTCAATGCAAGTTTAAAATCCTCTCCTGCCATATCGGGATAACTTGGAATACTCAGGTTTTCTTTGTCAAATTCTTCAATCTGGCGCGGTGTAATCAGCAAAGAAGTTGAAGTCTCAAGTATGTTTTTGCCCGGATGTATTCTCACTGAAAATAATGAAGGCTTGTCTTTTTTAAGGATGTAAATACATGTGGAAAGCTTGGCCTCAAAAAATATCCTGTTTGTTGAATCGTCTTTTTGCGGAAAGGCTTCTATTTTCTGAAAAGAATATTTTTTCAGCATATTTTCGCGGAGGGGTTTAGCCTGTTTATCGGCCAGGAGCGCCATCGGAACAATAAATCCATGCACACCTTTGTTTTGGAGTAAATTTAAAGATAACCCGCTAAAGAGACGGTAAAAATTCAGTTTGTTTCCGACAGCATGTTTATATGTTTCACTTTGTGAGAAAAACTCTTTTTCCGATTCTACCTCTCTTCCTTGTTCAAGTTCGGACAAAACATCATACGGCGGATTTCCTATCACGCAGTCAAAGCCGGGATTTTCTTTTTTCTCCACCTTTTGCTCATGCTCGCCCACACGCTCGTAGAAGACTTCCGGAAACTCTATCTCCCAGTGGAAGAACTGTTTTCTTTCGGCAGTCTTTTCAATATCCGCTATAACTTTTTTATCTTTAGCAGGCATTGAATCCATAGATTTTTTGAGACTATTCAGGTCTATCTTTGCCCCCTTGTCCAGAAGGAAACTCTTTGCCTCTTTGATTCCAAAGTGTTCTGATACAAGCATATCAAGGAGCATCCTGTATCCTTCAACACTTGTATCCGCTTCTCTGTATTTGCTTGCCGAGTCCTTTACCTGCTGATAGGTGGCATCGGACAGGCTGGATATAAAAAGCATATCCCGTATACCCCTTTTCAGCGGTTCGATATTTATTTTAAAGAGCTGGTCTTCCGTAACCTTTTCAAGCATCTCAAGATTTGCGCCTATAAGAGAATTCCCGCACTTCAAGTGATGATCAAGAAAACTCAAGGGCGCGCCGAGCGTGAATGAATCAAGCCACAAAGATAGCTTTGCAAGCTCGACCGCCATCTCGTTTAAGTCAACGCCGTAGATGCACCGCTTCATCACCATGCGCTTTATGAGATTTACTTCCGTGAGTTTGCCCTCATCAATCCTGACTCCCTGTCGTTTGACTTCGCCGATAATTTCTTGTTTTAAACCTGCTATCTTTTTTATAACGGGATTTTCGGGATAGGCGGCAAGAAAGGAGATAATTTTGTCTGATATGAAATCCACCGTATGCACAAGGAAGTGTCCGCTTCCCATAGCAGGGTCAAGGACTTTTATGTCAAAGATAGTGTCAAACAGGGCTTCCTCAATCTCTAATATTTTTGACCGATAGCTTCTTATGCTATCCGTTGATTTCTGTTTGCCTGACGCCTTTACGGCCTGCTCAAGCTGCGCCAGAAGTCCGACGGCTGTTTCAAACCCTTTCTCCAGCGCGGGATTCACGGTGTTTCGGACGATATATTCCACAACATAATGAGGCGTGTAATATGAGCCTGTCGCCTTGCGCTCATGTTTTGAGTTCTCTATATAGACCCCGCCTTTTGTTTTTCTCCTGCCGGTTTTTGCGCCTGTTTTTACCTCCGATAGTTTTTTCCATATTGCCCTGCCGCCTTCTCTGACTTCAACCATATCCTCATCTGCAATCTGAATATGAAACTCCAGCAGACCTTCATAAATATCGCCCAGATGCCGGACATTAAGAGAGGAATAATCTATAAACGGAATTGCGCCGGGCATGTATGTATCTTCATGGTCAACGGTCAGCAGATTAACAACTTTTGCAAGATACGGGTCGGGTATTTTATGGGCTGCAAGAAAACTTTCAAATCCCCCTTTTATTCCCCCTTTGTCAAAGGGGGATACAGGGGGATTTAACGGGGGGATGGAGGAATTATTTTCAAATAATCCTCCGTTATAGATAGGGACATTGAGCGCAGGGTCGCCTTTGGCAATAATCTCAAAAAGCCCTTCAAGCCTTGCCCACAAGGCATACGACCTTTTGCTCATTCTATCCGGCTCTGTGGTTTGCAGGTCGCTGTAAATATCCTGTTTGAGTTTTTTAAGGCTTACCCTGCGGTAACTCTCTTCTTCAACAGGGAGGAGATTTCTGCTTTCGGCATACAGCAGAAAAAGCAGGCGGTAAAGGAGCGTCAGGCAGCCTTTGAAGATTTCTTTTTTGCTTTCATCGGTTTCTGCCGGGATGGAAAGTTCAGTCCTCCGGTAATGGATAAATCCCTCTGCAAGCCCTTCAAACACCTCGTCAAAGATGAGTTCCTTGAGTCTGTCGCTGACAGCCTTTGCATAAGCTTCGCTGCCGTCAAGATGCAGGTCAAGCCAGGTCTTGCCGGTTGCCAAATCAGGGATAAAGGCATCCTTTGAGAAAAAGAGATAAAAGTAGAGAAATTTTTCCCTGTCGTTTTCCGCGATGATATTTTCAAGATTTATTTCAAAGAAATTTCCTGATCGGGATTCTGCCCTGTAATAAAAGAGCCTCCACTCTTTGCCGTTGGTGAGAATAGCCCATTGTATGCGGCTTTGCGAGGCATGATAGACGTCGTCAAGATATTTTACGGTTTGGGCTGTAGGGTCGCGGGTATCAAGGGTGTCTTTGGGGTCTGTGTCGTTCAGCCGCCTTCCCCATGATTTGGCCTCGAGTATTGTTAATGGATGGGAATAGAAATGCTGTAGGGGCGTATGGCCATACGCCCCTGCCTTGCCGCTGCGGACTTCCTCAAGAGATGCGCTGTCTCTGAACAGGGCGTAATCAGGCCGCTTTTTTTTATAGCCCCTTTGGGTTCTCGGCTGAACATCAAATTCATAGCCAAGCGTTTTGAGAACAGGCCGTATGAATTTTTCTTCAATGCCGGCCTCTTCACCGGAACCGAGTTTTAACGGTTTAACCGCCACATACAACTTTTTTATCCTATCAAAAACCTCGCCGGCCTTTTCTCCCTGCTCTTTCCACAAAGAGGCTGCCGGCAGGCGATGCTCAAGATAATTGTTTGAGAAAAGATTTTGGTTGTTCAGGAAAAATAACTCTTTTTGTTCAGGCATTTTTTAGCCTCTTCTCTCTTGCCTATCTTATTATATTAGCAAATCTCCTCCACCTAACCCAATGCTCATCCGAATCCCATGACCAGTAGATAATAAACGCCTTGCCCTTTATCTCATTAAGATTAACGCTGCCCCAGTAGCGGCTGTCAAAGCTCCTGTCGCGGTTGTCTCCCATTGCAAACACCGAATCCTTTGGAACTGTATAGGGGCCGAAATTATCCCTTGGCTCAGGTCCGCGCGGATATACATAAGGGTCAACATTAACCCCGCGGTTATTTTCAAGCGGCTTGCCGTTTACATATACATTCTTATCTACTACCTCAACCGTATCACCTTCCACAGCAACAACCCTCTTTATAAAATCCTTGCAGTCATCCGTAATTAACTGCCATGCGCTCCCTTTTTCCACAGTATTCTGAAATCTTTTCCTGATCGTACTTGAAAAACTTTTACAATATTCAGGATTACCCGGAAATTCAAATACAAATACATCTCCTGATTTCGGCTTTTTGAGCGGAAAAACCTTATGTTCAGTAAATGGCAGCGACACGCCGTAGATAAACTTATTGACGAGCAGATGGTCTCCTATCAAAAGCGTAGGCTCCATAGAGCTTGAAGGAATCTTAAAGGCCTGGATAACAAACGACCTTATGATGAGGGCTAAAATCAGCGCAATGACTATAGCCTCAATGGTTTCCCTGATAACTTTCTTTTTTTGCATGTATGGTCTCCTTCTTTATAGAGTCAGAGAGTCAGAGAGTCAAAGAGTTAAAGTAAGAACTTTTTTTCTCTGACCCTCTGACCCTTTGACCCTTAATCCTTTATCTTCAGCACCGCCAAAAATGCCTCCTGCGGTATCTCCACGCTTCCAACCTGCTTCATCCGCTTTTTGCCTTCTTTCTGTTTTTCCAGAAGTTTTCTCTTTCTGGTAATATCGCCGCCGTAGCACTTGGCAGTAACATTTTTCCTGAGCGCCTTCACGGTTTCTCTGGCAATAATTTTACTCCCGATGGATGCCTGAATCACAATTTCAAACATCTGTCTGTGAATAATATCCTTCATCTTCTCCGCCAATTCCTTGCCGCGGTAATATGCCCTCTCCCGCGGGACTATGATGGACAGCGCATCCACCGGCTCGCCGTTCAGCAGGATGTCCATCTTCACCAAATCTGCCTCCCGGTAATCAAGATATTCATAATCCATTGAGGCATACCCCTTGCTCGCAGTTTTCAGTCGGTCATAAAAGTCCAGCACCACCTCATTTAAGGGAATTTCATATTCCACCATAACCCTGGTGGGAGTGATATATTTTATCTCTTTCTGGATGCCGCGTCTTGATTCACACAGGCCGAGGATGGCCCCAAGATATTCATTGGGCAAGTGTAATGTTGCCAGAATATACGGCTCCTCAATCCTCTCTATGTATTGAACTGACGGAAGCTTGGTAGGGGTATCAATTGAAATAATCTCTCCATCGGTCTTGGTAACCCGGTAAATAACCGTCGGCGCTGTTGTTATCAGGTTCAGTTTATATTCTCTCTCAAGCCTCTCCTGGATTATCTCCATGTGAAGTAAGCCTAAAAAGCCGCACCTGAAGCCAAAGCCGAGGGCAAGGGATGTTTCAGGCTCATAGGTAAAAGAGGCGTCGTTTAATTTTAATTTCTCCATAGCCTCCTTGAGATTTTCGTATTCTGCTGAATCAATTGGATAGAGGCCGGAAAAGACCATAGGCTTAACAGCCTTAAACCCGGGCAGCGGACTATCCGTAGGATGGACGGCATCGGTAATTGTATCGCCAATCTTTGTCTCGCCGACTTCTTTTATGCCTGCTATGACAAAGCCGACCTCGCCCGCTGAGAGTTCCCTTTTCTCCACCGGATGCGGGGCAAATACCCCGACCTTATCCACATCAAAAACCTTGCCGGTGGAAACAAATTTCACCTTTACGCCTCTTTTGATTACACCGTCAAAAACCCGCACCAAAACCACAACCCCCAGATAGGTGTCATACCAACTGTCAAAAAGGAGCGCCTTTAAAGGCTTGTTGCTGTCCCCC
>MGRL01000100.1 GCA_001798165.1 Deltaproteobacteria bacterium RIFCSPHIGHO2_02_FULL_43_33 | reverse complement strand
GCGCAGGGGGAAGCATGGATGCGGCAGATATAATGAAGCCTGCGCTTGCGCGTGGAGAATTGCGCTGCATCGGCGCAACTACAATAGCAGAGTATCGGCAGTATATAGAATCTGACCCTGCACTTGAGAGGAGATTTGAAAAAATAATTATAAATGAGCCTGCAAGGGACGAGGCTGTAGAGATGCTTAAGGGCATCAGGCCAAAATGGGAGAACCATTACAGCAAGAAGATTACGGACAGGGCATTGGAGGCGGCGGTTGACCTTTCTATAAGATTTGATGTTGACCACCGTCTGCCGGATAAGGCAGTTGACCTTGTGGATAAGGCAGGCGCAAGGGCGCAAATCCCGTTTTTAAGTATGGTGATGGGCAAGAAGGGTAATGAGATTAAATCCGCAAAAAAGGGTGATGAAGAAGTTACAGAGGTTGTGATTGCGCAGGTGCTTTCTGAAAAGAGCAGCATTCCGCTGGAAATAATTTCCGGTCATCTTGAAGGAAAGGGGCATTCACGGCTGCTTGGGTTAAGCGGTTTTCTAAAGGGCAGGATTATCGGACAGGACGAGGCTGTAGATAGGGTGAGTCAAAGGCTTGTTATGACACATTCAGGAATAGGCAAAAAGAAAGGGCCTTTGGCGGTCTTCCTTTTTATGGGGCCAACAGGTGTTGGAAAGACCGAGCTGGCAAGATCTCTTACAGAGTTTCTGTTTGGAAGTTCGTCAAACATGATTCGTCTTGATATGTCGGAGTATATGGAAGAGCACAGCGCTGCAAAACTCATCGGGTCGCCACCCGGTTATGTAGGCTATGAGGAAGAGGGGCAGCTTACAGGCAAACTCAGGACAAAACCGTATTCTGTGGTTTTGCTGGACGAGATTGAGAAGGCGCATCCGAGGGTGTTTGACATCTTTCTTCAAGTCTTTGACGAGGGGCGAATCACAGACTCAAAAGGCAGAACAGTTGATGCAAGAAACTCTATATTCATATTAACCTCAAATATCCAGCCAGAAGGCAATAAGGTGCTTGGATTTCTTGCCGGCGTCGGCAATTCAACTGATGTGTCGTCTGAAAGACTAAAACAAGTTTTTCGGCCGGAGTTTATAAACCGCATTGATGAGCAGATAACATTCCGCTCTTTGACTAAAGACGATGTAACGAAGATATTGAAAACAATGCTTGACGAGATTGTCAGTGATATTAAGGCACAGCACGATGTATTGCTGTTGGTTGCGGAAGAGGCCAAAGAATACCTTGTTCAAAAGGGTTTCAGTCCACAATACGGCGTCAGAGAGCTTCGCCGCACAGTGGAGAGACTTATTCAAATCCCGTTAAGCAATCTGATTGTAAGCGGCAGATTGAAGGAACACAGGTCGTGGAAGGCGGTTTGCAGTGGGGGATGCAAGGAAGGGATTTCGGTTGTTCCAGCAGAATGACTTTTCGTGAGTAGAAATAGAGTGACACTTTCCGTAGTTATAAACTCTGCAAATACAAAAAACAAATTGACCAGATGGTTTACGAATTGTATGGATTGACCGATAGCCCACACTCAGCCAGCCTTCAGTCTTGCCACATATCTGTCTTTATGATATGGTAAATGAGATTACACTTCCGGAGGTTATAATTCATGAGCAAAAAGACAATGACTGATGTAGAAAAGGCAATCTGCGCTGCAATTCAGGACGATATTCCGTTAGAACCAAGACCGTTTGAAAAGCTCGCCAAAAAAATCGGCATATCCGAGGATGAGTTTATAAAAAAGGCAAATGATTTTTTGGAAAAAAGCTACATCAGGCGGTTTGGCGCTGCAATCCGCCACAGGAAGGCAGGCATAACCGCCAATGGCATGGGTATATGGATTGTACCCGAGGCTGACAGGGAACGGGTTGGAAAGATTATGGCGACTTTTAAAGAGGTCAGCCATTGCTATGAAAGGCCGAGTTTTGAAGGCTGGCCGTATAATCTCTTTACCATGATACACGGGAGAACAAAAGAAGAATGCTTTGAGGTAGCCAAGAAAATTTCTGAGGCTACAGGGATAAAGGAGTATAGACTTCTGTTCAGCTCTCAGGAATTTAAGAAAGAGAGCATGGTGTATTTTAAAGCAGGTTGAGGCTGAGGTTAAGGTTGAGGTTGAGAAAAAGCTGTCTTTATCCTTAACCTTAGCCTTGACCTTAACCTTGTACTCATGAAAGAATCAGACATACTTCTTGACGAATTTCTCAACCACTTAACCGTTGAAAAAGGCCTTTCCAAAAACACCCTTGAGGCGTACAGCAGGGATATTATTAAATACATATCGTTTTTGAAAGCTGAAGGAGTATCGCTGCTTCAGGCCAGCCCCTCTCACATAGTTTCTTTCCTGTCTAATCTCAAAGAAAATGGCATTTCAGTAAGGTCTTATACGAGGAATCTTATTGCCATAAGGATGTTTTATAAATTCCTCTTAAAGAATGGCCGTATATCCAATGCGCCCACTGCAAATATTGACATGCCGAAACTTGCAGCAAGACTTCCGGAGGTGTTAAGCATTGATGAGGTAGGCAGGCTGATAGAGGCGCCAAAGGCAGAAAACAAGCTGAGCTTAAGAGACAAGACAATGCTTGAAACGCTTTATGCAACAGGTATGCGTGTCTCCGAGTTGGTTTCCATAAAATTGAATGATTTAAACCTGCAAACAGGATACATTGTTGCCTATGGCAAAGGCTCTAAAGAAAGGATTGTGCCTCTCGGCGAAAACGCAATATCATACATCAGAAAATATCTTGATTCATCAAGGCCAATGATTCTAAAAAACAGAAAGAGCGAATATCTCTTTGTAACGAATAGAAGCAAAAGACTTACAAGGCAGGCATTCTGGGCGCTTATAAAAAGATATGCCTTGCTTGCAGGGATTTCAAAAAGTAAGGTGAAACCCCACGCCCTACGCCACTCCTTTGCAACGCACCTTTTGGAAAGAGGGGCGGATTTGCGGGCTATTCAAACCATGCTCGGGCATGCCGATATATCAACCACGCAGATTTATACCCATGTAAAAACAGATACGCTTAGGGCAATCCATAAAAAGAACCATCCGAGGGGATAATATGCCGGCGGGTTATGTTTATAAAAACAAACTGCTATAATATAAATTGACAGTGTGTATGCTCTAATATAAAATACACATGGAGGTGATAAAAATGTCACACGCCTTAAAAATGAGAAAACAGTTTATCCTTGACCCTGAAAAAATCAGGGCAATTAGAAAAATCATGAAGGCTAAAACAGATACAGAAGCCATAGACAAGGCTATGGATACCGTAATAGCAGACAGTAAAATCAGAAATCTCCTCATGACAATCAAGGGTAAAGGAACCATCAAAGACATTTATGGCAGATGCAAGGATTAAGGCAATTCTTGACACATCCATCTATATTCCATTCATAAACGACGGTATCGTTCACCCTATTTTGGAAATTGATATCGGAAAACCTGTAATCTATTTAAGCGCTATAGTTGCGGCTGAACTCTATGCAGGGGCATTTGATAATCAAACTATTAAACTCCTTGATAAATTTTGTATAAGGCTTTTTATGAGCCACAAAGGGTAGTCGCCCCTTCATCGGCTGATTGGCAAACTGCCGGCAAGGTTATTGCTAAACTTGGGCGAAAGTATGGCTTTGAGGATAGATTTTTATCAAAGATACAGAATGATGTTCTCATTGCCCTTTCTGCTAGACAGATTGGAGCATCTGTTATCACAAATAACACAAAGGATTTTTTAAAGATAAAAGAATTCGTTAACTTCAATCTGATTGCATAGCGAAAATCTTTTTTTTGCAATAGCCTCTATAAAATACACATCCTGACATGTTCAGCGCTGAGAATCTTCGGATATGTTTGTATTATACAGGCGTAGCATGGGGATGAAAAAGTGTGTTACTGTTGGGTGCAGGTATTGACAGCAGGTATAACGGTAAATAAATCTGTCCCCATTATCTGTCCCATTATCTGTCATTATCTGTCATTATCTGTCTTATTACCAACGATAGGCTGCTTGCTGATTATGATATAAAAACCCTATGGGAACAAAAAAGGCAACGTTCCTGAATGCTGGGTAAATTTCCCTTCCATGGATCTCAGATACTTAGAAATCTTCTGCAAGGTTGTTGAACTCAAGAGCTTTTCAAAAGCCGCCTCAGAGCTTTTTTTGACGCAGCCTACAATAAGCAATCACATAAAGACCCTTGAGGATGAGGCAGGTATTCAACTCCTTGACCGCCTCGGCAGAAATGTCCTGCCGACAAAGGCAGGAGAGATTTTATACAGATACGCAAAGGAGATTGTAAAGCTTAAAAGCAATGCGGCTCAGGAGCTGAATAAATTTATGGGCAATGTGAAGGGCAGCCTCATTATCGGCGGCAGCACAATACCCGGAGAATATATCCTGCCTGAATATATTGCTCAATTTAAAAAGGCGCACCCTGATGTTGCAGTAACACTAAGGCTTGGCGATACCCAGGATATAACGGATATGGTTATGGACGGCTCTATTGAAATGGGCGTTATCGGCTCAAAGGCGGATGATAAAAGAATAGATTGCAGGGAATTTCTAAAAGATGAACTGGCGCTCGTTGCCTCTGCCAAACATTTTAAAGGAATAAAAAGCCAGATAGACATAAAAGAGTTAAAAAAATTGCCTTTTATCATAAGGGAAAAAGGCTCCGGCTCAAGAAAGACATTGGAAGAAACCTTAAAAAAGAACGGCGTCAGCATGGAAGACCTGAATATAGCGGCAGAGGTCGGCTCTACAGAGGCTGTGAAACAATCTGTAAGGGCTGGCATCGGCGTCTCATTTATCTCCCTGTTTGCCGTGAAAGATGAAATACCGCGCAAAACATTGAGAAGAATATCCATCAAAGGCTTTCATGTGTCGCGGCATTTCTATATAGCCACAGATAAGGCACGGGCAATATCCCCAATCTGCCAGTCTTTTATGAAGACACTCACACACACCCTATAGCAAATCTATTTTATATTCAAAAAATCAATTTGACATATTTATAATATCTATAGTATTTTGCTTCCATGGGCAGAGGTTTATCTCGACATGTAATCAAAAGGGTTCTTCTTGGCTCAGTTATAGGTTTTTTTATTGGCTGGATATTTGCCGCATACTGGTTTGGCGGCGCCCTTTCATCCCTGCCCTCTTATTGCCCTATCCCTGTAGGGCTTAAAAATAATACAAATACGATGCCCCTCATCCATCAGGCCGTCGGATTAGCGCTTGGCGCTCTCGCTGGGCTCTTATCCGCCTTTGTGCCCAACAGCCGTTTCGGACAGATTTTTATGGTTGATAAAGATACGGTTATTGTAGATGTCAGGGAAAGGGGCGAATACGAGGCTGGCCATATACCAAACAGCATTTCTATTCCCTTGGCAGAGATTGGGGATATTGACCTCTCTTTTTTGCAAGACAAAAAGGTAATCGTTTACTGCACATCAGGCATAAGAAGCGCAAAGGCTGCTAAAATGCTGAGGAAAAGAGGCATTGACGGAGTTGTAGATTTTAATGGCGGCATAAGGGTATGGTTGAAAAACGGGGGCAGGCTTGATTTTGAATTAAATAACGACGCAGGAGGCAGTTATGCTTAAAAAAATTATTCTCGGAATACTCACATTGCCATTTATACTTGGCTTCTGCATTTCATATGCAGACATTTCATATGCAAAGGAAAGACAGGGGGAAGTTACATTCAATGTTACGGTTGAGGCGCCTGAAAATAGCCAGGATGTAAGGGTTTGGCTCCCCTACCCTGTATCAGATAATGAACAGACCATAGAAGATGTAAAGATTGATGGCAACTTTTCCTACAGCGGCATTTATGGCCAGAAACAGACCGGCGACATAGCCCTCTATGCAGAGTGGACTAAACCTGCAAAAGACAGATTCCTTACCCTGACATTTAAGGCAAAGGCAATAGAAAGAATAAAGAATGATTTTCCGGCAAAGGTTGTTTCTCAGGAATCCGGCATACCTGTTGAGATTAAAGAATATCTCAAAGGTTCACAATTCATACCAATAGATGGGAAAATCAAGGAAGTTGCGCTTAAAGCAACCCGCGGCAAGAAAAGTATAAAAGACAAGGCAGAGGCTGTTTATGACTGGGTCATCGAAAATACATTCAGAGACCAGAATATCAAGGGCTGCGGCACAGGGGATGTAGAACGGATTTTATCGGAAAGAAGCGGCAAGTGCGCTGATATCAGCGGTGTATATGTTGCCATTGCAAGGGCAGCCGGCGTGCCGGCACGGGAGGTTTGGGGCTTAAGACTCGGCAAAAAGCCCGAAGAGGATATCACTGGCGGCCATCACTGCTGGGCAGAGTTTTATATGCCCGGCTATGGCTGGGTTCCTGTTGACCCTGCTGATGTAAGAAAGGCAATGCTTATAGAAAAACTGGAATTAAAGGATGCAAAAACAAAAGAGTATCGGGGCTACTATTTTGGGGCTGTTGATGCATACAGGATTATACTGACCAGAGGAACAAAGGGTTATTACCTGAACCCGGCGCAGAAAGAAGCTCCGCTATCTTATGGTTTTATGTATCCCTATGCAGAGATTGATGGAAAGGCAGTTGATTGGCTGTCCGGCCAGAAGGAATTGAAATATAAGGTTACATTTAAAGAAGTGAATTGAGTATTAAATTGAGACTATCCATAAGAGGTGAGGAGTGATTATATAATATGTGGACTATTAACAGAGGGCTAAGAACAATAGCTGGAATATTTATATTATCCAGCCTGATTTTAACTGAGCTTCATTCAAAATATTGGCTTTTATTCAGCGCCTTTGTCGGCCTGAACCTATTACAATCTGGTTTTACCAATTGGTGCGGGATGATGAAGATACTCAGAAGATTCGGACTGGGTGAGGGAGAATTAGAATCTCAGGCTGCAAGAGAATAGGGGGTATTGTGAAAAGGATTACCTTTATAACTTTTTTTGCTTTTACTTTGTTGATTACAGGCCGGGGCATGGCGGGAGAAACCATTACCATTGCCGGAGATCCATGCAGTGCCCCGCTTGCAAAAGAATTGGGCAGCGCATTTACCAAAAAGACAGGGATACATGTAGATGTATCATCCTTTAGTTGTCAAGCGGGTATTGACCATGCTACCGAAGGCAAGGCAGATATCGGGGTCAACACTAAGAATGAACTCTCATCTGACCTTCAGGGTACAGATGTAACCCATACAGTCATTGCAAAATCACCTATAGTATTAATCGTGAATAAAAAGAACCCGGTAAAAAATCTTACCTATGAACAAGTGCAGGGTATTTTCTCCGGCAAGATAAAAAACTGGAAAGATGTAAGCGACACGGATATGGAGATAAAGAATGTCATGCTGATGCCTTGCGTAACACATGCTATGTCACAGCAAGCCGCCTTATATGGAGAAGACATTGCAAAAATAATTCCCGAAAAGAAAGGCAACCCCTCTACAAATACCAATATCCTCGTAGCTGAAAATGAAGGCGCTATTGGACAACAAATTTACGGGTATGAATCAAAAGATGTAAAGGTTCTTGCTATTGACGGCCTGTTACCGGATAAGAAGACCCTTCCTGTCAAATATAAATTTTATCAGGACTACAATGTTGTAACCCGCTGGAAGCCCCAAGGCAAGGTGAAAGAGTTTATTGACTTTGCCTTAAGCGATGAAGGAATATCCATTATCAAATCAATGAAGCATATTCCTGTAAATCAGTAATTCTTCCATCCTTAAAGCATCATGACGCATATAGCTGCCCGATTTATCAGTCGGGTAACTATCCCTTGTTGAGCCTGCTATTTTTGTGTTAGCCTTCTCTTTAATGCAATCCGTTCAAAAAAAACACTCAAACGCACTCGTAGTAATGCTCAAGGCGCCTGTTGCCGGGCAGGTAAAGACAAGGCTTGTGCCGCCGCTCAGCCCAAAAGATGCGGCAAGGCTCTACAGATGTTTTATCCAAGACACCTTTAGTCGCATAAGCGTTTTGACGGATATTGACATTATTGCAGCATTGGGGACACCTCCCCCTGTCCCCCTGTGGGGACAGATTTCGAATCTGTCCCCAGAAAAGGGGGATAAAGGGAGAGGCGTCCCAAGATTACAGGCAGCAAGGGTAAAAAAGATAGCGCCGCATGGTATAACGATACTCCTTCAAAAAGGCAAAGACCTTGGCGAGCGGCTTACAAATGTTTTCTTGCACCTTTTTTCTCATGGCTATAAAAAGGTGGCAATCATAGGGAGCGACAGCCCTGACCTGCCGATTGAATATATTGAAAAATCTTTTTCTCTGCTAAATAAAAAAACAACTTTAGTTCTTGGGCCTGCTGAAGACGGCGGCTATTATCTTATTGCCATGTCAAATCTCCTCTCTCCCCTGTGGACAGATTTGAAATCTGTCCCCAAAAAAGGGGGGATGGGGGGATTTGCAGGTGAAATATTTCAAGACATCCCATGGAGCGCCAACACTGTCTTTGAAAAAACCATTGAAAAGGCAAAAAGGGCTGGCCTAAAAACAGCAGTACTGCCAAAATGGTATGATGTGGATGATATAGAAAGCCTTATGGTTTTGAGAAAAAATATTAAAGATACCTCTTTTGCAAAAACCAGCAAACTAATAGAAAATATCTTTAAAAGTCTATTTGCTAAACTTGAACAGAGAATAAATTTTATGTTGTAATGTATTTTTATTTATGACAATATATACAATCTATAGTTTTTTGTTATAAAGGGGGATAAGACAATAAGATGAAACAATCTATTTATAAAAACCTGGCAATGTGGCTTATCATAATAGCCACCATGGTGCTTTTATATAACATGTTCAGCCATACTCAGCCGTCACAGGATAAGGTTGTGTTCAGTGATTTTATACAGGCAGTTGAGAATGGAAATGTGGCAGAGGTTACTATTCAGGGGAATGACATATCTGGAAAGTTCAAGGATGGCAAGGAATTCAAGACATTCGCCCCTGACGACCCTGAGCTGGTAAAGACCTTAAGAAATAAAGGCGTGAAGATATCTGCCAAACCTGTTGATCAGTCTCAGTGGTGGGCTATACTCATCTCGTGGTTCCCGATGATCCTTCTCATAGGCGTCTGGATATTCTTTATGAGACAGATGCAGGTGGGCGGCGGCAAGGCAATGGCATTTGGAAAGAGCAGGGCGCGACTTTTGACAGAAAACCAGCAGAAGGTAACTTTTAAGGATGTGGCAGGTGTTGAGGAGGCAAAGGAAGAGGTAGAGGAGATTATTGATTTTCTCAAGGACCCGAAGAAGTTTACAAAACTCGGCGGCCGCATACCAAAAGGCGTGCTTCTTATGGGCTCGCCCGGAACCGGAAAAACCCTTCTTGCAAAGGCAATAGCAGGAGAGGCAGGCGTTCCGTTTTTCAGTATATCCGGTTCTGATTTTGTAGAAATGTTTGTTGGGGTTGGCGCATCCAGGGTCAGGGATCTCTTTCTTCAGGGAAAGAAGAATGCGCCGTGTATAATCTTTATAGATGAAATAGACGCTGTCGGAAGACACAGGGGGGCTGGTCTTGGCGGCGGCCATGACGAAAGGGAGCAGACCTTGAATCAGCTTCTTGTGGAAATGGATGGCTTTGAATCCAATGAAGGCGTGATACTGATTGCGGCGACAAACCGTCCGGATGTTTTGGACCCTGCATTGATGCGACCGGGAAGGTTTGACAGGACAGTGATTGTCCCTAAACCCGACTTGAAGGGCAGGAGCGAGATACTCACTGTCCACGCCAAAAAGGCGCCTCTGGCGGAGGATGTGAATCTTGAGGTGGTTGCAAGAGGAACCCCCGGCATGTCAGGGGCGGATCTTGCAAACTTAGTAAATGAAGCGTCCCTGCTGGCAGCAAGGCGCGGCAAAAATAAAGTTGAGATGACTGATTTTGACGAGGCAAAAGACAAGGTTTTGATGGGTAAAGAGCGGAAGAGCATGATAATAAGCGATGAGGAAAAAAAGAATACGGCATATCATGAGGCAGGCCATACGCTCGTTGGAAAGCTTATCCCCGGCTCCGACCCTGTTCACAAGGTAACCATTATTCCGAGGGGTTACGCTCTTGGCCTTACCCAGTATCTGCCTCTGGATGAAAAACACACTTGGCCCAGGGAATATATTATGGGAAGTATTGCCATAATGATGGGGGGACGGGTTGCAGAGGAGTTGGTGCTCAAACACATGACAACCGGCGCCGGCAATGACATTGAAAGGGCGACAGAGATGGCGCGAAAGATGGTATGCGAGTGGGGTATGAGTGAAAAGATGGGGCCGATGACATTCGGCAAAAAAGAGGAAATGGTATTTCTTGGTAAAGAGATAGCCTCGCATAAAGACTATAGCGAACAGACAGCCATGGAGATCGATTCAGAAATAAAGACAATCGTGCTGGAATGCTATAACAAGGCTAAAAAGATACTGGTTGAAAGGATTGACACCCTCCACAGGCTTGCCACTGCCCTTTTAGAAAAAGAGGTATTGGACGGCGAAGAAATAGATAGAATAATTAGCGGCGGCAATGGCAGCGCTGAGCCTCCGAAAGAAGGGGTTTCAGTTCATGTTGCAACCGCATGAAAGATAAATTAGGAAACAGAAAAACATTTTCCTGATTTTTAACTCATTCCTGTTTCCTGATTTTTATTCCCTTCCTAATTCCTATTCCACGAGGATATTTTGAGATTACCAAGGCAGCTGAATATTACCTCTAAAGAAGAAGCATTCCGTGAGATGTCCAGCATTGGAGTTGATGCTGTGGGTATTCATCTCATGGCTTCCAAACTGCGCCATCTCAATTTAAAAATAGAAGGCTTGACCTGCCCGCAGGCAAATATCCTCAAGCAGGAAATGCTTTCTATCGGAGGAGAGGCTGCGGTAGCAAAAGGCGTTATTACCTGCGACATCAGCGGGTCGGATGCGATACTATCGGGAACAGAGAAGCAGCTGCAGGCTGTTATCAAAAAATTAAACATGCAGCCGTTTGGTTTAAAAAAAGTTGCCATTGCTATAAAGAGCGCACTTGATAATATCTATCAACAAGAGATAATATTTGAGACAAGAAAACAGAAGTTGTTATTAGGAAAACAGACCTTGATTATGGGTATCTTAAATGTTACGCCTGATTCTTTTTATGATGGCGGACATTATTTTAAAAAGGGTAATGCTGTAAATAAGGCATTGCAGATGGCAGAAGAAGGCGCTGATATTATAGATGTTGGCGGTGAATCATCAAGACCTGGCTCAAAAGCTGTTACCTTGAAGGAAGAGCTTACAAGGGTTATGCCTGTTGTAAAACAGATAGCTAAAAGGAGCGCTGTCCTCATATCCGTTGACACAACTAAGGCAGAGGTTGCAGAGCAGGCAATAGATGCAGGCGCTGATATCATAAATGATGTCAGCGCTATGCGGTTTGACCCAAATATGGCGCGTGTATGCGCAAAAAATAAAACCGGCGTCATTCTTATGCACATGAGGGGAACTCCTGCGACAATGCAGATGGATATTCATTATAATGACATTATATCTGATATATTCAACTATCTGGCAGAAAGGGTTTCCTTTGCTGTAAAGGGAGGCGTTAGGCGGGAAAGGATTGCTATTGACCCTGGCATAGGTTTTGGGAAAAATATAGAGGGCAATCTTGAGATTATCAAAAGGCTTTCTGAATTTAATGCCATTGGCAGACCGATAGTAATTGGAACATCAAGAAAATCCTTTATAGGCAAAGTTCTTGGCCTTGAGACAAAAGACAGACTTGAAGGAAGTATTGCTACCATTGCTGCGAGCGTGCTCAATGGGGCGCATATTGTCAGGGTTCATGATGTGAAAGAGGCGCGAATGGCAGCAGATATGGTAGATGCAATTAAAAAATCGTGATCCGTGACCGTTTAGCGTGTCCGTAACAACATGAAACGGTCACGGATAACGGACACGGCGAACGGTATTTTGGAGACTTATGCCGCAACTCTTTTTTGATTTTCGCTGGATCGACTTAATTGACATCTTTATCGTTGCATTTGTCATTTACCGGCTTATGCTCTTGGTCAAGGGAACAAGGGCAGCGAAGATGCTCTGGGGCCTGGCTGTGATAGTCCTTGTATATTTCATATCTCAGAGGATGGAACTGTTAACACTCCACTGGATATTGAGTAATTTTCTCAGCTCCATAGTAATAATCGTAATAGTAGTCTTTCAAAGGGATATACGACGTGTCCTGGTGCAGGTCGGCAGGACTTCTATTTTCAGCAGAGGAGAGGGCATAAAAGAGAAACTTGTTGAGGACCTTACAACAGCAGTGTTTCAGATGTCAGAAAAAAAGACAGGCGCCTTGGTAGTCATAGAAAAGGATGTGGGGATGGGAGATTATCTGGATATAGGCATAGAGGTTGACGCCAAGGTGAGCGCAGAAATGCTCCTCTCTATTTTTAATCCTTCATCACCAACCCACGACGGAGCAGCGATTATAAGAAAAGGAAGGATAAGCAGGGTTGGATGTTTCCTTCCCCTGACTAAAGACCCTGAAATAAGCAAGTCATTAGGAACGCGGCATAGGGCTGCCATCGGGCTTACCGAGGAAACAGATGCCGTGGTTATTGTTGTCTCTGAAGAAACAGGAGAAGTCTCTCTGGTCATGGATGGGAAGATAGATGGAAATATGAGCGCGGCTATATTTCGGGATAGGCTAAAAAACATCTTTCGTGGCGCCCATACGCAGGGCAACTTACGGGCAGCAGTCGATTGGCACGAGGAGGCTTAACAGAGTGAAGGAAAACTTATTGAAAGGGCTTTTTGTTCAGAATATAATGCTCAAGATAATAGCCTTTGCATTTGCAATTGCATTATGGTTCTTGGTAGTAGGCGAAAAGAAGGCAGAGATGGGTTTTTGGATACCTTTAGAATTCAGAAATCTGCCTAAAGACGTTGTAATCACCGGCGAACCGGTACAGGAGATAGAGGTGCGTATTCTCGGCTCAAAGAAGGTTTTAAAGAGTTTTTCTCCAGATAAACTTACAGCATCAATTGACCTCTCTAATGCAAAACCAGGTCTTAACAATTTGCGCATCACCCACAACGACATAAAAACCCCAAAGGGTATAGAAGTAATAAATATAAACCCATCATCTATACTTATTCACATGGAGGCTTTTAGTGAGAGACCGGAGAGCGGCAGCCAAACATTAGAGAATAAAAGATAGGTTGTCTTTTCGTTCTGAATTATGTGGGCACTATTATACAAGGGGAAGGATATGAGAAAACTATTTGGAACAGACGGTGTTCGGGGCGTTGCCAATATTTACCCCATGACTGCTGAGATTGCCATGCAGCTTGGGCGGGCCATCGCATATGTATTTAAAAAAGAACCGCACAGGCACAAGATTGTAATTGGGAAGGATACAAGGCTTTCAGGCTATATGCTTGAAACTGCAATGGCTTCAGGAATATGCTCCATGGGCGTTGATGTCATGCTGGTTGGGCCTCTTCCAACCCCAGGCATTGCATTCATTACAGCCAGCATGAGGGCAGACGCAGGTGTCGTAATCTCGGCATCTCACAATCCATATCAGGATAACGGCATAAAATTCTTTTCCAGAGACGGCTTTAAACTACCCGACAAATTAGAGGCAGAGGTAGAGAAATTTATTTTTGATAATAGCGAGCCTTCCCATAGGCCGACTGCAAGGGATATTGGGAAGGCTTACAGGATTGATGACGCAATAGGCAGATATGTTGTATTCGCAAAAAACACCTTTCCCAAGGAACTGACGCTGGATGGTTTGAAGATAGCGGTTGACTGTGCCAATGGCGCTGCCTATAAGGTTGCGCCGGAGGTCTTGTATGAACTTGGCGCAGAGGTCTTTCCGATTGGCGTAAAACCAGATGGTGAAAATATAAATGAAAAATGCGGCTCATTATATCCGGATGTGGTTGCAAAGTTAGTTAAAGAGAAAAAGGCTGATATCGGCATTACCCTGGACGGCGACGGAGATAGGGTAATCTTAGTGGATGAAAAAGGAAAGGTTCTGGATGGAGATTATCTCATGGCAATCGTGGCAACAAGGATGCTGAAACAAAACACATTAAAAAAGAAAACCCTCGTTACAACTATTATGAGCAACATGGGACTTGAAGAGGCTGTAAAAAAAGCAGGCGGAAAGATAATCAGGGCAAAGGTTGGCGACAGATATGTGGCTGAAGAGATGCTGAAGCACGGATATAATCTCGGCGGCGAACAGTCAGGCCATATCCTATTTATGGACCACACAACAACAGGAGACGGGATTATCTCTGCCTTGCAAGTATTAGCTGTCATGGTTAAGGAGAATAAAAAGCTTTCAGAACTTGCCGCTGCTATGCAGACATATCCGCAGATTTTGCTCAATGTAAAGGTAAAAGAAAAAAAGGAGCTTGCAAAGATACCAACTATTGCTAAAAGAATACAAGAAATAGAATCTAAACTAAATGGAAATGGAAGGCTGTCAGTCAGATATTCCGGCACAGAACCTCTTGCACGAGTAATGTTAGAGGGAAAAGATGCAAAAGAAATAAAAAAGATGGCGAGATATATTGCAGATGCAATAGAAAAGGAGTTAGGTTAATGGCGAGGCTTTCGGTAAATGTAGACCATATAGCAACAATAAGGCAGGCAAGGCGCACTAAAGAACCTGACCCAGTGACTGCGGCCTCTCTCGCAGAAATCGGCGGAGCAGACGCTATAACCATTCATCTGCGCGAAGACAGAAGGCATATTCAGGACAGGGACGCGATAATTTTAAGGAAGACTATTAAGACGAAGCTTAATCTCGAAATGGCTGCAACACAGGAGATGCTCAAAATTGCCCTGGAGCTGAAACCTGATATGGTGACGCTCGTGCCGGAAAAGCGGCAGGAGCTGACAACAGAAGGCGGCTTAGATGTAAGAACCCATAAAGACCACCTTAAAAAATTTCTTGGAACACTGAAAGAGGCTGGCATCAGGGTAAATTTATTTATTGACCCTGAACCGGAACAGATTAAGGCCAGCCATAAAATAGATACAAATGGCATAGAAATACATACAGGCAAATATTGTGACGCAAAGGATGAAATAATGAAGGATAAAGAATTGGAACGTATCTATAATACCGCCCTTCTTGCATCAAAGCTCGGCATGGCTGTTCATGCAGGCCACGGCCTTGATTATTATAATGTAAAGAAGGTAACAGAAATAAAAGAGATTGAGGAGTTTGCCGTTGGTTTTAGCATAATCGCAAGAAGCGTATTTGTTGGCATAGAGAGGGCGGTAAGGGAAATGAAGGAGTTGATGAAATAAAGCTCGTTATACGTGACCGTGAACCGTGTCCGTAAAGAGTAAAACATTTTAAGAGGTAGTTTTTGTACGTTCACGGATAACGGACACGAAACACGGTCTTCTTATGATTTACGGCATCGGCATAGATATCGTTCATATCCCCAAATTCAAGAAAGCGCTTGAACGATGGGGTGATAAATTTAAGAATAGACTTTTCACAGGTAATGAATTGACATATTGTGAAAAAAGGAGATTTTCCGAGCAGCACCTTGCAGTGCGCTTTGCTGCAAAAGAGGCATTTCTGAAAGCCTTGGGTAAAAGAAAAAAGTTTAACGAGATTGAGGTGGCAAATAATAGTGACGGCAAACCTTGCATAAGGATTTCGGATTTCGGATTTCGGATTTCAGAATTAAAAATCCCAAATCCCAAATCCCAAATCCAGAATCTTAAAGCCCATTTGACCCTTTCTCATGACGCAGATTATTGCATCGCACAAGTGATATTAGAAACCGTAAAGGAGGTTTTTGTATGAAGAGAACATCTCTTATTTTCTTATTTATTGTTTTAAGCCTCTATCCATTTATTACTAATGCCGCGGGGCAAGAAAGCGCTGGAGAGGATGAGGCTATTGAGGTAACAACTGACGGAGTTGGAACAATAAAAGACGACGCGGCAGCGGCAAGAAGGTCTGCCATTGATGATGGGCTGCGCATTGCAGTGGAGCAGGCCAAAGGTGTCTTTGTAAACGCAGAAACAGAGGTGGAGAGTTATGCTGCTGTAAAAGATGAGATTGCCACAAAGTGCAAAGGTTATGTAAGGACATATAAGATACTGAATGAAAATAAAGATGATATGGAAAAACTTTACCGTGTGAGGCTTCAGGCAGCGGTTCTTTTATCTAATCCGAAAGAATCGGCGCCGGTGGTTTTTGACGAACAAAAATTCACAGCTAAAATCCCTGATGTAATAAGAGAGGCGATAGCAATCAGTCAAAAAACGAATGAAGTTTCAGAGATGATAAATACGAAAAGGGCTGCTCAATTAAATCCTGAAATGCTTAAAAAACTTCGCAGCCGCTACGTAATAATGATTCAGATGCTCAACTCCATAGAACCACCGAAGGGAAGAGCAGACAAACATCAAATGATAAAAAAGGCTATATCACTCAAAGCAAAGGCTACTCGTTTATATGCAGAGACTCTTACAGGCGAGCCTCACCCTAAAAAGCTCAAATTGGCAAATGGGCTCAATGAGGATGCAAACAGGATCCTCCGTGAGTTAAAGGAAAGATTTCCACACAAAGCATCTGGTTCAAAAGCAAAACTTACGCATCAGCCTCGCATGAGGTAGTGCAAGGGATGGCAATTTACGCAAAAATGAACTACCCCGCAGCAAGCTGACGGGGTATCAAAAACATTAGCCACTTTTTTCGCAGCAAGCTGCGGGGAATTGACCCTCAGCCATTAAAAAAGAAAAATAAATCCTTTTCCCTTCCTTTTCCGGCCCCCCCTTGTCCGCTTCCTTTACATTTGAAAGCGCTAATTTAGTTTATTATTGGGATTCACACAAAAGAAAATTTGTGCAAATTTGGTTGAGCGGTTAACACATGAACAGTTAACCTATAAGTGCAGTAAAAGAGAATTGCTTTTTCAGTTACAAGCGCAAGATTTGAACTACCTTACCTCCATATCTGTTGCCCACTCAACCACTTCACTCGTCACTATCTCCCGCTTGCCCATTAAGTAGCCGTACCATTTGTAAACAGAATCCGCCACAGTGATTATTGCAAGTGCGGCCATCATTGCAACGAGTGTCGCATCTAATTTAAATGTAAATATATCAGCAGGGCTTATTGCCTTTCCAGCCTTGTCTAAGAATATCCAGAAGAGTTGCCACGAAGCAGTCAGGGTCGTCACAAACATAAATAACATGGGCAAAAATGTTACCAATGCGTATTTAAGTCTTCCCATCTTTATGATAATTGTTGTACCGATACAGAAGGCCAGGGCGGCCAAGAGTTGATTGGCCACGCCGAACATTGGCCAGATTGTAGATACGCTTCCCGAGTGGATAAGATATGCCCATGAGCCCACAACAAGAAGGCTTGTAAATATAGTTCCCGGTATCCAGTTGGTCTTTGCAAGAGGTTTGTATACATATCCGCCAAGCTCCTGCAATATAAATCTGGCGACCCTTGTGCCTGTATCAACGGTAGTCAATATAAAAAGCGCCTCAAACATAAGCGCAAAATTATACCAGTAAGGCATAAGACCTTTCATGCCGGGAAGGCTTGAGAATATATATGCCATGCCAACAGCCAGAGAAACAGCTCCGCCCGGCCTTCCTGATACATCAACTCCTACAGTTTGTGAGAGTTCCTGAATCTTGCTTACAGGAAAACCAAGTTGAGCTAATTGCTCAAATGTGAGTTTTGTATTTATAGCAAAGTAATCACCGGGGATAAGTATAGTTGCCGCAATTATTGCAATGACGGCAACAAAACCCTCCGCAAGCATTGCGCCAAAGCCTATCATCCGTATCTCGGATTCGCTCTGTATCATCTTTGGTGTTGTGCCTGATGATATAAGGGAATGAAAACCTGACACCGCGCCGCATGCAATGGTGATAAACATGAAAGGGAAAAGAGTACCCGGTATTATCGGCCCTCCGCCATGAATAAATTTTGTGACCGCAGGCATCTGAACATTCGGCGCAAGCACTATTAAACCTGCGGCAAGCATTAATACCGTGCCTATCTTCATATAGGTTGAAAGATAATCTCTCGGACAGAGAAGCAACCAGACAGGCAACACAGATGCAACAAAGCCATACACTGCCATAAGAAACACGAGGGTGTTTTTATTCAGATTGAAATACGATTCAAGACCTGAGCCGTGGATATATTTCCCGAGTGTCACGGCAAGGAGGAGCAATACAACGCCGATGACGCTTACCTCCAGCACCTTGCCGGGTCTCAATTTGTAGAGATAGATGCCCATGAAAAGGGCTATAGGTACCGTAGCAGCAATAGTAAATGTTCCCCATGCGCTATGAGTAAGGGCGTTTACAACAGCCAACCCAAGACCTGCCAAGGCAACTATTATGATGAATAATATGGCGAGTGCTGCGGTAATGCCCGCAACAGGGCCAATCTCATCTTTTGCGATCTGGGCAAGGGAGCGGCCGTTTCTTCTGACAGATGCGGCAAGGATTACAGTATCATGCACAGTTCCGCCCAACGCTGCACCAATAAGTATCCAGAGAAAACCGGGGAGATAGCCAAACTGCGCAGCCAGCACCGGCCCTATGAGCGGCCCTGCGCCTGCAATGGCTGCAAAGTGGTGGCCAAAGAGGACCCATTTATGCGTAGGGTGATAGTCTCTTCCGTCCGCAAGCCTCTTGGCAGGAGTGATCCTTCTCTCATCAATACTTAACACCTTTGCAGTAATAAATGCGCCATAGAGGCGGTATGAGATGATAAAAAAACAGGCCG
>MGRL01000099.1 GCA_001798165.1 Deltaproteobacteria bacterium RIFCSPHIGHO2_02_FULL_43_33 | reverse complement strand
TTATTTTTAACTATTTTTAAAAACAATCTCCTACATTTCAATCTATAGTAAACGACATAAATTTGTAGTCTGCCGATTCATCGGCGTTTTTAATCCACCTCAGGCGGACGCCCATAAATGGGCAAACTACATCTACTTATTAAATTCGTTCACTATAATTCTGAGCCATCACCTCCTTTCTGTGAGATTTTTAAGGTCTAAAAAAAGCAAAAGGGGCAGACCGTATGGTCTGCCCCTTTTAATGAAGCGATATAAAAAAACTGTTAAGGTGTAATTCTGTCTGTCTGTCTGTCTGTCTGTCTGTCTGTCTGTCTGTCTGTCTGTCTGTGCAAGATGAGTGCCACTTCTTAATTCTCCCTTATGCCTTTTATTAGCTTAAATCACTATATGCTGTCAAGAAAAAAATAATTTCAGTGTAAACCTAATCCTATCTAAATTGGCTTGACATGATAATTATACAGATTGACAACCAATTGCCACATTTGATACCCTTTACCATAAATCGCAGTGCACCCCGTTAGAAAGTCCTCTAATTGGGATTGAGCAGCAATATTAGCAGAATGGCTTTCAAAAACGGAGCTTTCTAACGGGATGGAAAAAATATTGATTACCCTTTTTATTCTCATACTCATTGCGCTAATCCTTAACCTGCCTTTTGGCTACTTGAGATCAACAGTAAGAAAATTTTCTCTTAGCTGGTTTCTATACATCCACATACCAATACCGGTAGTAATCTTAATGAGGCTCTGGTTAGGGTTTAGTTATAAGGCAATCCCTCTCATTCTCATAGGCTCAATGACCGGCCAACTTCTCGGCGGATATTTTAATAAAGGAAGACAGCTATGACATCCGCAAAAGGACTCTCAAGCATAAGAGATATCCTCTATAACCCTTTTAGCACGGATGGTTTTGCAAAGGTCGTAAAAGGGCTTTCCATCTGCAAGATATGGCAGAGGGCAGTAGGGCCAAATATAGCAAAAAAGACTCTGCCATTAAAGCTTGCAGGAAAGACCCTGTATGTAACAGTAGCCACATCCACATGGATGGAAGAGCTGAAATACCTGAAAAAAGATATTATCAAAAAGATAAACAATGACCTTAAAGAACAAACAGTAGAAGAAATAGTCTTCCGCCTTGGCGCCATTGCTGAAAACAACACTTCAAAAAACCAGCCATCAGCTATCAGCCGTCAGCCATCAAAGCATCAACTCTCTCAAAAAGAAATGGATGACATTGACAGGATGTTAAAGCCCATAAAGGATGTGGGATTAAAAGAAACCATAAAAAACGCTATGGTAAATAAAAGGAAACAAACTTTGGATACTATAAAGTAGACAGGCGCTGCTTCGCTGCAACCTCTATTAAAAATCGTTTAACAATGCCATTCGCTTTTGGAAAAATAAATTCAAGCCTGACTAATTCCAAACTATTATCTTCAATAATAGAAAGCATCTCTTGCAATCTTGAAACAGGATAGATATATACAATCCTTCCATTTTCAGCCATAAGATGCTTGGAAATCTTTATAAGCTCACTTAATGTACAAGCAAACTCCATCTTTGCTGCTGCCTTTTCGCTAAAAGGGCTTACTCTTCCTGTTTTGAATTGTGTATATGGCGGGTTGCTGACAACAACAGAAAAGGAGTTGCTTTTGAATAATTTATTATCGGTTATAGTTCTGAAATCTCCTTCAATTATCCTGATTCTTGAAGAAAGGTTATTGATCTCCACATTCCTCTTTGCAATATCTGATAGGCCTTCCTGAATCTCTATTCCGACAATATTTTGAACTGGTGATTTTTGGGTAAGGATAAGAGGAATAACTCCAGAACCTGTGCCTAAATCTATGACAGAATCCATAGGTTTTAAAGGGAGGATAAAATTGGCAAGCTGAACAGAATCATCTGAAAATCTATATCCATTCTTCTTCTGGATTATTTTATAGGAATCTAAATCGTCAATAGTTTCATCTGTATTGTGGAAATACATCTGCTTTTATGTTTTGGCGCAAACGCAAGATTTGACCTATCATTTGGCCAAAACCTGCCCCTGAGAGATTTATACAGGGGATTGCGTTTACCAAACTAAATCTTTGCCGCCTCTCCCTCAAGCAAATTAACCACCAAACCTGACAGCAGCTTCGGATAAAAATATGTGGACTTCTGCGGCATGACCTGACCGGTTGTTGCAACCGCCTTTACCTGTTCAATCTTTGTAGGATTTAAGAGAAATGCCATCTGTCTGCCATCCTTTTTCGCCTCTTCAATTGCATCATCCATGCCCTTGACATAAACAAGATTTTCCTGATTCTCTTGCGCCGCGCTGCTTATGCCGAGGATGTTGTTCAAGATAAGCGCATGAAGGACTGTAACATCAAGGGATTTAAAAACATCCGGAATTGAGCTTCCAAACACCTTATCCATCGTATCCTTTTCCTTTAAGGTAAGAACAAAATAGGAGTCCATACCGTTGATATAAAGGCCAAAACTCGGAAGTTTGCTGCCTTTTTCCTCCATCTTCCTATAAAACTCCTTCCTGACCTTTGGCTCAACTTCTCTCTTCCATTTCACCTCTTCTATATCAAAAAAGTGGGAGCAGTTTACCAGAAACGTATTTGGATTAAACTTTGGGATGCTGTGTATTATACGATGGGTCGGCATTATTGTCATGCCTTCATCATCCATATTGGAGAAATACATCATCACATAGTTAAATGCCTCTTCGCCTCTATAACCATTCGTTTTTTCTCTCATCATAGTCCTGTAATTCAGGGCAGTTTCATATCTGTGGTGGCCATCTGCTATGAATAGCGGCTTATCAGACATGATGTCTGCAATCTTCTTTATTGTATCAGGCCTCTCAATCCTCCATACCTTGCTCTCCACTCCGTCATCATCTGCAACATCAATAATGGGTGCGCTTGCTATACAACAATCTTCCAAGAGTCTGTTGATTGTCTTTTGCGGTTCAGAATATAAAGAAAATATGCAGCTGAAATTTGCGTTGCAGGCCTCCATGAGTTTAAGCCTGTCAGCCTTTGGGCCTGCAAGGGTTTTTTCATGCGGGTGTATGCCTCCCTTGCCAAACTCCTCTAGCTTTGCCAAGGCTATAAAGCCCTTTCTTACCTTTCTCTGGCCGCTGGGGACAGATTTCAAATCTGTCCCCACTTTGTACACCTGGACATAATAGTAGATGGCTGGCTTCTGATCGCGGATAAGAACCTTTTCCTCCTGCCATTTCTTAAAATCTGCAGCAGCCCTTGAATATCTGTCATTACCCAGGGTATCGGCTGGACATGTCTTCCCAAGTATCAGCCTGATAATATTATGCGGGTGCCTCTGGTAGAGTTTATCCTGAAATTCAGGTGAAATGACATCATACGGCGGCGCCATCACCCGATTTAAATCCCCAACCTCCTTTGCATTGTAGAGTACTCCTTTAAACGGTACTATCTTTGCCATTCATATCTCCTTTTAATAAATACAGGTTGAGGTTGAGAAAAAAAAGACTTTCTTAACCTTAACCTCAACCTTAACCTGTATTTTAGCTGTATTCTTCCGGAAACCGCTTAACCATTTCGCCCTGTATAAACTTTTCCACCTCTTGAGCAGTAGAAAACGTAAGGGCAGCCTCTGCTATCTTTTTTACCTCTGAATATTGAATAGACCTTATTATCTTTTTCACCTTCAAGATTGAAAGGGCATTCATACTTAATTGATCTAATCCAAGCCCTAAGAGAATCAAGGCATATTCCGGCTCGCCTGCCATCTCTCCGCATACGCCGACAGCAATGCCTGCATGATGGGCGGCATCCGCTATACTTTTTATAATCCGCAGCGCAGCAGGGTGCAAAGGTTCGTATAAATATGCCACATGTTCGTTTACCCTGTCTATAGCAAGCGAGTACTGAAGCAGGTCATTTGTGCCTATGGAAAAGAAATCCACCTCTTTCGCAAGTATATCTGCAATGATGGCAGCAGAAGGAACCTCTATCATTGCGCCTACAAATATCTTGGGATTAAATGCCACACCTTCTTTTCTCAGTTCTTCTTTGGCTTCTTCCATGATAGCCTTTGCCTTTCTAAGCTCCTCAACCCCTGATATCATGGGAAACATCACCTTAATATTTCCAAATACACTGGCCCTCAAAATACCCTTGAGCTGTGTCTTAAAGATGTCCGGCTCTTTAAGGCAGAATCTTATAGCCCTAAGCCCCATAGCAGGATTCATCTCAGGGGCAAGCTCCATCTGAGATAGAAACTTATCTCCTCCTATATCTAAAGTGCGTATAATAGTCGGGTGAGGCGTAACCTTTTCAACTATACTCTTATAAATATTAAAATGCTCATCCTCTGTAGGAAGGTCTTTTCTATTGAGATACAAAAATTCTGTCCTGTAAAGTCCAATCCCTTCAGCTCCATGGTCCATAATTGATGGAATCTCTTCTGCCATCTCTATATTACCCATAATCCTGATCCTTCTGCCATCCTGCATCTCGGCAGGCAGTTTTCTGTAATGATGAAGCAACTTCTCATAATCAGCATACTGCCCCTTTTTCTTCCCGTAATCCTTGATAACCTTCTTAGACGGATTTATGACTATAAGACCGCTTGTGCCGTCTATGATAAGCGTGTCGCCGGCATTTACCTTTTGGGTTATATTTTCCAGACCAACAACCGCAGGTATCTCCAAAGACCTGGCTACAATAGCCGTATGAGAGGTTTTGCCGCCGATATCTGTTAGAAACCCTAAAACCCTGCCCTTGACCATCTGAGCAGTATCCGTAGGCGACAGATCATGGGCAACGATGATGACCTCTTCTTTTATCTCTGAAATAGACTCGTGCCTTTTACCCATAAGGTTTTTTAAGACACGGTCGCAGATATGATCTATATCAGAGCCTCTTTCCCTGATATACTCATCATCAATAGTGTCAAAGAACTCTCTTATTTCCCGCATCACAATCTTGATGGCCCACTCAGCATTCACCTTTTCTTTCTTGATAGTCTTGATAGTATCATCTATGAGCATCTTGTCTTCCAGCATCATAATGTGCGCATCTATGATGCGGATATGCTCTTTGCCTTTGCCATCTTTTAAGAGTTTATTCTTTACCTTTAGAAGCTGGTCCTTTGAATCTTTAACAGCATTTTGAAAACGTTTTATTTCCAGAGGAACATAAGAAGAATCCAAGTAGCAGTAGGCAGGCGTCTCCAAAACCCCGCCGTCAACAAGATACGCCCTCCCAATATTTATGCCAGGCGAAACACCTATGCCTTTTAATACAATATCTGTTTTGGTTTGATCAGTCATAATTTAACTACAGGCTATAGGCAATGGGCATCCGCCTCAGGCGGAGGCAATAGACAAAACCTAAGCCCATAGCCTATCGCCTGTCTTTATTCCTCTCCAAACTTCCCTTCTATAAGCGCCTGCAACGTTTGAATTGCCTCTTTTGCATCCGCCCCTTTTGCCGTTACAATAACCTTGCTGCCGCATGCGGCAGCAAGCATCATAATGCCCATAATGCTTTTTCCACTTACCTCCTGCCCGTCTTTCTCCACAAAGATGTCAGCATTAAACTTGTTTGCCGCCTGCACAAACTGCGCAGCCGCCCTTGCATGAAGGCCAAGCTTGTTTTTTATGGCAAAGGTCCTTTTAACAGAAGAATTTTCTTTAACCCTCATATAAAACTCAAACTCGCTTTAAAATATCCATAATTATTAAAAAGATAAATGCAGGTAAAAACAATAGATATACTGCCAATGAAATCGACACTCTATTCTTAATAAGAAGCGCACATAATACTACTGCGCCTGCTATCAAAATTGTTGTGAGAAATGCCTGATAAGCTTGAACTGTCTGCCCCAATACAATATCAATGCCCTTAAATACCACAACTGCTGCCGCTCCCCCAAGAAGCCCTGCGCTAACAAGGCGAATTCTTGAAGCCCATTGCGGAAGTGCAAGAGATTGAATATATTCCACGATCCCTTCGCCGAGTTTGTATCCTTTCTGCAAACCAAACCATCTCATCCAAAGATGAAATATATTGTAGACTATCAGAAAAATAACCGCCCCCCAAATACCCCAGAAAAGCGCTGACAATACCCCTATAATCGATGATAGAGGTCTTATTGAGCCCCAGAAAAAAGTATCTCCTATAGCGCCATACGGACCTATGAGGCTCTCTTTAAAAGAAGAAATATCTTTTACATCGCGTTCTCCCTCACGAATATCTTCTTCCATTTTTATAACAGCGCCGAGAATAGGAGAGGCCATGTAGGGATGGGCATTATAGAAAACCATATGCCTGCTTATTGCCGTACAAAGCTGGTCGTTATCCTTCTTATAGATATCCTGCAGCGCGGGGGTTATAGCTGCTGCAAATCCAAGGCCCTGCATCTTCTCAAAACTCCATGCAGATTGGATAAAAAATGAATTTAAGAAAACCTTAAACATGGCAAATCTATTTACCACCTACCTACCCCCACGGTAATAATCATAAGAACAAAAAGGGCTGCTGCCAAAAATATCGGTAAAGACCTATTGTCATAAGATGTATTATAGGCTGATGCAAGGCCTATGATAAGAACAGAAGCACATGCCAGCGGCAACGACATTATCACTGCCACTGGCAGGAATAAAAATGAGAGGTACACGACACCCACGCCAGCCAGGCTTAAAACAAGCAAAGTTGCAAAGTTGAGCAGGAAAAAAACACCAGCCCCTTTTAGGTTGTTTACAATAACGCCTTTGATATTGCCATTACCCAATTCTGCAGATGCGGTATTAAAAAACCTTCTATTGAAAAACCTCGCAGATGTGTCTGCTTTCTTACAAGCTGCATCCATGGGAGATATCATTAAAATGGCAGCGCCTAAAACAAATATTATATCTGAATCAGCAAATCTCCACGGAAATCTGTCAAAACCTATTCCGTACAGCAATCGCTGTCCAATGATTGTTATCGTTGTAACAAGTACTGCAATCATAACCTCATGAGGTGGTATATGTCCTCCTATAGGCAGTCCGCCAACAAAGAGAAGCTCCAGCATCCCGCCTATAAGCAAGCCTGTTTTGACATCGCCGAGAATATATCCAATAATCGGCCCGGTAATAATCGGCCTTGATACCATTATCTGCAAAACGGCAGTTCTATCCAGAGACAGAAGCCCGCCGACCAGAGATACAAGAAAAGACTGCCAGATAATGTCCAGCAATTAAATATCCTCTACAAAGGGATAAGAAACAAAAATGAGAATATGGTTTTTTCTCATTTCTCATTTCTCATTTCTATTTTTATACCAACAGGTTTATCCGTAGGCACTGCCCTTATATCCAACTCTACCCCTAATTGAGAAAGGGTATGCAATATAACCTCATCCTCTTCATCAATATAAACAGAGGGGGTAAGCAGCTTACCTTTACCGTTATGATGAATATTCCCGATATTAATAGATGAAAACCTGAGCCCTTTATTATAAGCCTGCATCAGGTCCTTCAAAGTTGAGAATACTACAATTACCCTTTCCTTATTGGTATTATCCGGCGCTATATCTTTAATTGACTCCTCTATATCTTCCACCCTTATCGCCAGGGCTGTTGAGCCGCACGACTCTATTGCAAGCCTTTGTAGACGGCTTTTCTTAGCCTCGTCATTGGCAACTATAATGCGTGTTGCCTTGCAATATGGCGCCCATGCCTCTACTATCTGGCCATGCAGCAGCCTATCATCAACTCTCACTAATACGACGCTCATAATAAAATCGGGCAATAGGTTATGGGCTATAGACTATAGGTTTTTTCTATTACCTATTGCCTCTCGCCCATAGCCTGTTTTATTTAGCCTTTCCCTTTAACACCTCGCTTGCAAGCACAATACTCTTCTGCCCATGCTCTTTCAATATTACTGCAAGCTCAGAAAGCGCCTTATCTGCCCTATGGCTTGCAAACTTTAAAAGCATCGGCAGGTTTACGCCTGTTAATATCTCCACCTTTCCTGTCTCCAGAAATGAGAGCCCTATATTTGATGGCGTCCCGCCAAACATATCTGTAAAGATTATAATGCCGTCTTTTCTGTGCATAGTTTTAACAGCGCTGCCTATTGCATCACTGATGCACTTTGCGCTATCACAGGCATCTATGGAGATGTGCCGGACATTCTCCAACTTGCCTGTTATGGCTTCAGCTGTCGCAACAAGAACTTCTGCCAGCTTTCCATGTGTTATTATTATCGCACCAATCATAATTTAACTACCGTAGCTCGTGTCCGTTGTCCGTGTCCGTTTTAAGACTTTTTTACGGTCACGATTCACGGACACGCATCACGGTCTTTTTATTGCCTGTCTATATCCCTATGCCTTTTCTTAATAATACACTTCTCTGAAAAAATATTATCTGCAAGGAAATCAGCAATTGCCACAGACCTGTGCTTGCCGCCTGTACAGCCAATAGCAATGGTGAGATAACTCTTCCCCTCTTTCCAATAGTTTGGTATCAGAAAGTCAAGAAGACTGCCAAACCTCTCAAGAAATTCCTTTGCCTCTTTCTTATCCAATACAAATTTCTTAACCCTATCATCCCTGCCATCTAAATCTTTCAGCTCTTCCACAAAATATGGGTTAGAGAGGAATCGGACATCCATAATCAAATCTGCATCAGCAGGAATGCCGTATCTATAGCTGAATGAAACAAGATGCACAACCATTTTCTCATGCTGTGCCGGACCCGAAAAATAATCTCTTATAATCTCTTTTAGCTGATGGACATTATAACCAGAGGTATCTATAATCTTATTGGCTGCTGTTTTTATCCCAGCCAGCATCTCCCTCTCCCTTTTTATCCCTTCAAGGAAGCTGTCGCCTTCTGACAGCGGATGCCTTCTCCGTGTTTCGCTAAAACGTCTTACAAGAATATCATCTGATGCCTCAAGATATATAAGCTCTATATTATAGCCGCATTCCCTCATCACATTCAACACAGACGGAAAGTCTTTAAGGAACTCACGCTCCCTCACATCTACAACAATTGCAACCTTGGTTATCTCTGCCGATTGGCTGGAAAGCTCCATAAATTTTGGCAGAAAGACAACAGGGAGGTTGTCTACACAGAAAAAATTTAGGTCCTCCAGAACCTTGATAGCTATACTTTTACCTGACCCTGAAGGACCGCTGATGATAATAAGACGGACTTTTTTCACTGTATTTTTTCTCAGCGGCCGTTAAAAACAAAGGGTTTATCTTTTGATTGTATATTTTTGGTTTTTTGCTCTGCTTAAAGCCATATCCAGGCTCTTCTTAAACTCTATTGCAGAGTGATGGCCCATTATCTTCAAGAGCTGATTTCTGGCTGCAACCTCCACGATAGTAGCAACGCTTCTGCCCGGACTGACAGGGATCCTCAGAAAAGGAAGTTTCACTCCAAGTATATCGTATACCCCCTCTTCAAAACCAAGCCTGTCATACTCCTCATCAGGGTCCCATTTAACCAATTCCACAACAATATCCATCTGTTTTTTTTCCCGTATGGCAGTTATACCGAAGAGGTCTTTAATATTGACAATGCCAAGTCCCCTGACCTCCATATGATATTTGATAATATCAGAGGCAATGCCAAACAATATCGTCGGAGACATCCTTTTTATTATCACTGCATCATCCGAAATAAGCCTGTAGCCTTTTATAACAAGGTCTAATGCACATTCGCTCTTGCCAATGCCGCTCTTGCCAAGGATTAATATTCCGACGCCCAGCACATCAACAAAGACACCGTGCATGGTTGTTGTAGGCGCCAGCCGTGCTTCCAGATATTTAGTAAATCTCTCTATAAAGAGCGAGGTAGTAAGCGGCGAGGTTAAAAGAGGTATCTTTTTTTTCTCTGCAAGGTGCAACAAAAAAACAGGGGGTTTTTGCTTTCTGGTAATTATATAGCAAGGCGTATCTGCCTTTTCCAGCAGTTTAAGTGTTGTCTTGAGCTTATCTGGAGTAAGGCTTTTCAGATAATCAACCTCGGCCTTCCCAAATATCTGTATCCTTTCTGAGTGAAGCTTCTCCAGAAGACCAGTTAACAGCAACCCAGGCTTCTGTATCCGTGATGTGGTTATCTTTTTTGAAAGACCACCCTCGCCTGCTGTAATACGCAGCCCGAATCTTTCTGAGCTTTCCTCTAAAAGTTCACCTACTGAAATAGTTACCATAATGAATTACCGTGTTTCGTGTCCGTTATCCGTGACCGTTGAAGCTTTTTTCACGGACACGGTTCACGGTCACGGTTTTTAAAACTTCCCGTCCTCTTCAACTATTATGTTATAAATCTCCTCCTGCGTGGATGCCTCCATAAGTCTTTTTCTAAATACAACATCTTTCAAAAGGCGGGATATTCTGGCTAAAATTTTCAGATGCGTGGCAGTAGAATCCTCCGGCGCTGCTATGAGGAAGAACAAATGGGCAGGCCTTTCATCCATGGTTTGAAACTCTACGCCTTTCAAGCTCCTGCCAAAAGAAACAATAATGCTATTCAGCCCCTTAAGCCGTGCATGAGGGATTGCAACGCCATAGCCAATACCTGTGCTGCCAAGCTTTTCTCGTTCAAGGAGCACCTCCAACAGCTTTTCTCTGTCAACGTCGCCAAACTTAAAAGAAAGCTCCTCTACCATCTCTTCCAGCACTTCCCGCTTTTCACTTCCCTTAAGGTTCGCTATTATGCAGTCCTGATTAAGAACATCAACAAGTTTCATATTAAGTGTCAAAGAGTCACAGAGTCAAAGTATCAAAGGGTCATAGAGTTAAAGTTTTTGCTCTGACACTTTGACTCTCTGACCCCTTGACTCTCTAATTACCTCTGTCCCGTATCTATTAAACCGTAGTTTCCGTCTTTTCTTCTGTAGATGACATTAATATTGTTAGAAACCGAATTAGTGAAAACCATAAAATCATTACTTAAAAGGTCTATCTGCATAACAGCCTCATCTACAGACATAGGTTTTATAAAATAGTTTTCTGTGTTTACCACCCTCGGCTCAGTCTCTTCACCGGCGCCCTCGAAAGAAAGGACATTAAGTTTGGCGCTTAACGGTTTAACACCGCCGGCTATCTTATGATTCTTTATCCTTTCCTTATGCCGCCTTACCTGCTTCTCTATCTTATCCATAACCTTGTCTATGGCAGAATAAAGGTCTTCGGTCTGTTCTTCCCCCTTTATGGTAATGCCATTGGCAACAATGGTAACATCCGCAATATGCCTGAATTTTTCTACTGACAGAGCCCAATGCACCTCAATAGGCTCCATCAGATATTTTTTAACCCTTTCTACTTTCTCTTCAGCATATTTTCTCAGCGCATCTGATGAATCCATATGCCTGAACATAACGGTAACATGCATTTTTAATAGTCCTCCTTGATTGACAGGCCATAGGCTATGGGCAATGGGATAGAGGTTTTACCTATTGCCTCTTGCCTATCATCGCCTATTGCCTGTATTTTCAAAACAACTTCTTCCTTCCACTTGCCGAAAGAATACCCATTACCTCTCTATACTTTGTAACTGTCCTTCTTGCGATATTTATCCCGGACTTTTTCAGCAAGTCAGCTATTTTCTGATCGGAGAGCGGCCTGCCCGCATCTTCCCTATTGCATATATCTTTCAGCTTTTCCATAATGCTCTTAGATGCCATACCTGTTCCATCATCTCTGTTTATACCCGCGCTAAAGAAATGTTTTAACTCAAAAATGCCGTGGGGCGTATGCGCATATTTATTGGTAGTAACCCTGCTTACTGTAGACTCGTGCATGCCGATATCCTCTGCCACATCCTTCAAGATAAGAGGCTTCAAGTAGCAAACACCATTATCAAAAAAATCTCTCTGAAATTTTACAATGCTTTGAGCTACCTTATAGATAGTCCGCTGTCTCTGTTGAATGCTCTGTATCAACCATTTGGCTGCGCGAAGCTTTTCCTGAACATATATCTTTGTTGTATCTGTTCCCCTCCCGTTTTTCTTAATCAGTTCTCTATAGTAAGGGCTTATCCTCAACCGCGGAAGACCGTTCTCGTTCATTAATATCGCATAATCTCCGCCCATCTTCTGTATATATATGTCAGGGATTATCGCATTCGCCTCAGACTGGCCGTACCCACTGCCAGGCCGAGGATTAAACCCCATGATAAATTTAACTGCCTCAATAACCTTATCAATCGGAATCTTTAATGCAGCAGCTATTGCCTTATAATTTTTCTTTTCAAGATTGCTGAGGTGGTTATTGATTATCTCTTCAATGACAGTGCCCTTACATCCAAGAAACTCAGCCTGAATTATAAGACACTCCTTCAATGTTCTTGAACCTACGCCTACAGGGTCAAACTGTTGAACCTTTTCAAGAGCGCTCACAACCACATCCTCGCTTGCGCCGGTTGCCTTTACAATTTCATCGCTTACAGATTTTAGATATAATGTTTCATTCCCGTTATTTTCACCAACCCTCAAATAGCCGTCTTCGTCAATATTACCTATGATAAATTCCCCAACTATGGTTTCCTCCGGAGAAAACGGAGAAAGATGCAGTTGCCACATGAGATACTCCGTAAGGGTATCTGTTCTTGTAAGGGTTGCTTCCAGAGATGATTCTTCTGATTCTTCTGCAAAGTTTACACCTAAAGGCCGTTCATAACAATTTTCTAAATATGCCTCCCAATCTACTTCCCTCTCTTCTTTTTTAGAAGAAGCTGCCTCTGGAGTTTCTCCATCTGCATCCTCCTCCAATACGGGATTCTCTTCCATTTCTTCCCACACCATTTCTTCCAATTCCAATCTTGAAAGCTGGAGAAGCTTTATCGCCAGCTGAAGCTGAGGCGACATCACCAACTGCTGCGAGAGTCTTATATCTTGTCTTATTTCATGCGCCATATATTTTAAAAACAGGATACAGAAGCCAGTAGTCAGAATTCAGAATAACTGCTTTTAAGTTTTTGTGTTATTTATTCTGGCTGCTGGATTCTGGCTTCTGAATTCTGTAGTTTCTCCGAACCTCTCCCCCAAATATGCCTCTCTCGCCTTCTTGCTTTTCATTATTGCCTCAGGCGCCCCCATTTCTATTATCCTTCCGCCATCTATGATATATGCCCTATCGCATATCCCTAAAGTCTCCCGCCAATTATGGTCTGTCAGCAAGACTCCAATACCTTTGCTTTTTAGCTTAACGATTATACCCTGAATATCAGCCACTGCTATCGGGTCTATTCCTGCGAATGGTTCATCCAACAATATAAAAGAAGGTGAATTGACCAAAGACCGCGCAATTTCCACCCTTCTCCGTTCGCCGCCTGAAAGAGAATACGCCTTGCTGTCTGCTATATGGGCTATGCCAAGCTCCTCCAAAAGCCCTTTTAGCTTTTTTTCCCCTTCCTCTTCGCTTAATTCAAGAAATTCAATGATTGCCTTAATATTTTCCTTTACCGTAAGCTTTCTAAAAACAGAAGGCTCCTGCGGAAGATAGCTTATCCCCTTCCTCGCCCTCTTATACATGGGAAGCTCTGTTATATCCTCATCTCCCAAAGATATGCTGCCTTCTTCAGGGCCGATAAGGCCTACTACCATATAAAATATCGTGGTCTTGCCCGCGCCGTTCGGGCCCAAAAGCCCCACCACCTCGCCTTGATTCACTGCAAGGCTTACTTTGTCGACTACCCTTCTTCTCTTAAAAGATTTTACAAGATTATCGGTTGAAAGCTGCATCATTTACATTTTACCTTTGTTTTGTCATCTTTTGGGGATACAACTGCCTTAACCCTATTATCACTGCCGCCTTCTGCCAAGCTTTTATCCTCGTCCAGAAAGATTGTTATCTTTTCCCCTTTCACTATATCACAGTCCTGTTCAACCTGAGGATTGCCTGTCAAGACCAAGGTGCGCGTTTCCCTCGTATATACCGCCTTTTCTCCGGTCGCTATCTTATTGGTCTGGACTATTTTAACATCGCCTATTGCTATTATCTCCCTTATTTCCTTGCTGTCCACATAATAGACATACAGCTCTTTTGAGTAGAGTGTGTAATCCTTCTGCTCTGCTATTACATTTCCCCTGAAAATAACCAAACTCTCTTTTTTTACAGCCTCCATGTTGTCGGAGGTAATCGTTATAGGCTGATTCTGGTCTATTGCAATTTTATCGCCGGCAAAACTATTAAAACAGGCGATAGGCGATAGGCAATAGGCAATGGGTAGAAGCCACAATCCATAGCCCATAGCCCATAGCCTATGGCCCATTTTTTTTTTACATCGCCACATCTTTTAACACTGTCCTCACATTCGCAAGTACAAAAGCCCTCTCTGTTACCATATCCGCCAAGAACCCCTCCCCTTCAATCTTCATATTTGGGCCTGTAAAAACCACTTTATCTCTTGTACTTATTTGCTTAACTGCCTCCCTATATTGCAATGTATCGGTCTTAAGCTGATAGCCATCCGCTGATGCAGCTGTCACATCTCCGCTAATATCAATATCCTTTGTATCATTCCGCAATCTCCCCTGTTTCCCTTTTATGGTATAGCTCATACCGCCTTTTGAGTAAAAGGTGACCTTGACATTGTCAAAAATTATAAGGTTATCACTTTTAAAGTATTGCGCTGAGTCTGCCTCAAGCTCCCACTCCTTCTTGCCATCTTTGGTTTCTACATACCTTGCCTTTTCAATCCTTATATCCGCATTAGAGAATTTTACCATGTTGCCGCTTAAACCTTTATGCATTTTGGAGTTTATATAAAGCAATGCCCCTATAATAAATACCACTATAATCAAAAATATTGCAGAGACGAGCCTAATTTTTGACTTCATAGCAAAAATTATACCACTCTCATTAAATATGTAAAGATTTTTGTCTTATCCTAAAAAATAGTCATACGAAGACTATGACCGTTTGCGGTAAGCACAATTTATCCTTTTGCCGCATAGGAAAGGCAGGTTGACCTTCCCATTCCTTTCAACCCACACTTTTCTCTGCACCTCCTCATAGGACTTAACTTTCCCCTCTACCTGACTATTAGGAATTAGGCGCTTCAATTTCATTGCAAGGCCTTGCTTTAATATGCTAAAAAGTCTTATGGGCAAGGCAAAGAGAAGAAAATCAAAATCTGAGAAGAGAGAACTTCTTGATAAAAAACCTAACAGCATTGCTTCTGCTTCCGGGTCTCTTTACTTTTCTATCTTTATTATTATAATCCTTGTCGCTTTTTTATTTGCAACCTATAGCAGAAACACAGTATGGATGGATGATTTACGATTATGGAAGGATGCGGCAAAAAAGAGTTCGGAGAAGGCACGAGGGCATGATAACCTTGGAGTTGCCTATTACGAGATAGGACAAATAGATGAGGCTGCTTTGGAATACATAACTACTTTAAAACTAAAACCTGACCTTGCAGAGGCACATAATAACCTCGGAAAAATATATTACATTCGAGGTCAACTTGATGCAGCAATACAGGAATACGAAATCGCCTTAAGACTAAGCCCAAACTTGGCAGGAGCCCACAGCAACCTTGGTCTTGCCTATTACGACCAAGGCCGGGTAGATGAGGCTATGCAGAAATTTTTAACTGCGTTAAAATTTAAACCCGGCTATGCAGATGTTTATAACAACCTTGGGAATATTTATTATAATCAAGGTCGACTTAATGAGGCTACACAGGAATATATAAAAGTATTGAAAATCAACCCCGACAATGCACTCGCCTATAATAACCTTGGGAATATTTATTACACACAGGGTCTATTTGATGAGGCCATACAGAAATATGAAATTGCCTTAAGACTGAACCCAAACGATGCCCGAACTCATTATAATCTTGGACACGCTTACTGGAAGAAGGGAATAAGAGGTAAGGCTATGGAAGAATTTGAAGCGGCACTAAGACTAAAACCGGATTTTTTGCCCGCCAAGCAGGCCATTGACTTCATGCGTAGCGAATCTTTCCCTCTTTCACCTCAAAATAAAAGTGCAGGGCTTTAAACCCTGCACTTTTAATAGCATCTTTCCCAGAGGAAAACTACGGCGCTGGATAGAGAGCCGTCAGACTTTACAGTAAAAATAAGTCTTAACTATTAAGTTTCTATGGACAAGTATTTGGATAAAAAACATAGTTCTCGTCATATACACCTGCACAGATAACTGTGCCTGATACTGGCCCTCCGTCAAGTCTTGTATTGCCTACATATACATAGCTACCTATAATTGTGCTATTTGAACCTCCTATCACTGAGTGGTCTATCTTCAATGAACCGCCAAAGTTATCAATAGTATAAATACCACTACCACCTGAGGCAGTAATTGTTGAATTTGTTATTGTAGCAAAGGAGGCGTTGTTCGACACACCCTTAGAAACCCCACCTGTGGCAGTAATTGTTGAATTCATTATTGTAACATTAGAATTTCCCATATTCAGTACACCTATATACTCTATGGCCCCACTTCCTGAGACATTAACTGTTGCATTCGTCATTGTAACGGTGGAGAAGCTGTTTAACACTCCAATATTCTGAAAACCTCCACCTGTGGCAGTAATTATTACATTCGTCATTATAACAGTGGCTTGGTTTACCACACCTCTATTAGTATTAATCCCCCCTGTAGCACTAACGGTTACGTTCGTCATTGTGACAGAGGCATCATTCCACACTCCACAACTATTCGAAGCTGCACCACCTGTGGTAATAACTGTTACATTCGTAATCTTTGCTGAAGGATTAACGTTGTATATCGCACAAATTTCATTCGCTGCGCCGGTATTCTCAACTGTGAGGAACCTTATCTCTGCATTTGAGGCTCCATTTACTACAGCTGTATAGATAGTACCAGCATTTCCAGTTATTTTTGTCACATCCTCTCCAGAACCCTCTATATCAACATAGTTCTGCATCTGAAGACTGTTTGCGCCTATGTTATACACCCCGGGCATTATCTTTAAAAGACAGGGGTTTGTTGCCGATGGTGTGCCGCACCATGCAGAAAGGTTATTCATGGCAGTTACAGGGTCAGTATAGTTTCCACCACTCTGCGCCACAACCGCTATCTTAGCTGGTTTCTCAATTTTCGATGAGGATATCGGCCCTGTGATTTTTGCATCTGTGACAGACCCATCGCCTATCTTTGTGTTTGTTACAGAACCATCAGTAATCTTTGTGGTGGTTACAGCGCCGTCAGCAATCTTGGCATTTGTAACTGCATTGTTGGCTATATCAGTTGCTGTAATCTGCCCATCCTCTATCTCAAATGAGTTAATGCAAGGCGCTTTACATGCCACATCTGATGCAGCGGCAGCCATTGCGTCCTTTAATCCCAGAGTCATGCAGAAAAGAATTGCGCTTAGTAAAACAATAATTTTGTTCTTCACTATTTCATCCTCCTTTGATTTAAAAGATTTTTTCTAAAAGCTAATTCACCGCAAACCTTAATCATCCGCCTCCTTCTGTGAAATTTTCAAGACATGAAAAACAAAAGTTGTAGGGCAACTGCCCTTCCCCCGAAATAGCGGACACACCGAAAGGTTAGGTTATAATAGAACCTTAAAACCTAAGGAGGTGTGAAATGCAAGAGA
>MGRL01000098.1 GCA_001798165.1 Deltaproteobacteria bacterium RIFCSPHIGHO2_02_FULL_43_33 | reverse complement strand
GTATGTAATATTGCATCTTGCGCCGACAAACCAGCTTGCCCAGGGATGCTCCCATTTTAAGACCTTCTTCCACGGCTCGAACCACTCAAGCTCCTTTGCAATCTCTCCCCAGAATGTTTCAGGGTTTTCTATAGAATGTTTATAAACCTTTTCGTAATCCTTTATCCACGCCCTTTCAATAACATCCTTTGAAGGCTTAAAAACCTCTTCAACCTTCAGCATACTTTCTACATGTTCATCTGACATAAAACCCCCTATTTTTAATTAAGAATTATGAATTGGAATTTATGAACAGTAAAATAGTCCCTAATAATAGAGTATACACATTAAATGTCTCAAAATCTGAACCAAAAACTCATACCATTCCCGCAATCTTTAAGCGGGAATCCAGAGTCTTTATCTTGTTGCCTATATTGCAAAAATACTGGATGCCCGATAGAAACATTCGGGCATGACATTTTTTGGTTCCGGCTTGTCCAGGTTAGGTATTTTTCAGCGTGAACTCTTTGCTAACACTGCCGCTGCCCTTGCTGCCTCCTCCGGGCTTGAAAATACAGGCAATCCTGCTTCCTCAAACATTCTATTCCTCTTCCGGCTGTATTCCCCGCCCGGGCTGCATATTATCACAGGTTTTTTCAATTCTGCGGCAGCACCCGCCAGCATTCCTATAAGTTTATCCGTCAGAGTCGGCGGCCCCCATAATACCATTACTATCGCCGCATCATACTCAGCCATCGCCTCTTTCACTGCCATAACATAGTCATCATCCGTAACACTACCGGTAAGGTCTATGGGATTGCCCACTGCGCAGAATGGCGGAAGTTTTGATGCAAGGGTGTTTTTAATCTCTTGAGACGGCTCTGCAACCTGAAGCCCAAAATCATTGCACGCATCCGCAATGCTTGCGCCCATGCCGCCGCCGTCGGTTACAACCAACACCCGCTTCCCGTCAGCAGGATATTGTTTACTCAAAACCTTGCATGCATCAAGGAATTCGCTGTAGCCCTTTACCTCTATTATCCCTGCCTTTTTGAACGCTGCGCTGTAAATCTCATACTTCCCTGCTATCGCGCCTGTATGCGATTTGGCAGCAGACATTCCTGCTTCATGCCTGCCTACCTTAATGGCAAAAACAGGCTTTTTCTGCGCGCAGCTCTTGGCAGCCTCTATAAATCTTTTGCCGTCATCCACTGACTCCATATAAATGCCGACAACCTTTGTTGATTTATCTTCTGCGAGATATTCCAGGCAATCCGTTTCTCCCACATCCACCCTATTGCCGTAGTTAACTATCTTTGCAACGCCGAGCCCTTCTGCTGAAAGTTCATCCATGATAGTGCCTGCAAATGAGCCGCTTTGCGATAGGATAGATAATCCGCCAACCTGCGGTCTCCTTACTCTTTCCCTTAAAACAAAAAAAGTGTCAATCTTGAAAATATTGTCAAAAACCCCGAGACAATTCGGCCCCATAATCCTGATGCCTGTTTCCCCTGTAATCTTTTTCAGCCTCACCTCCAACTCCGCGCCTTCCTGCCCTGTTTCTTTAAATCCGGCGCTTACGATAATTGCGCCCTTTGCCTTTTTTCTTGCAACATCTTCCATTGCGCCTAAAACTTGGGATGCAGGTATGCAGAGGATTGCCAAATCCACATCTTCTTTTATATCGCTTACGGATTGATGGCATTCCATGCTATCAATGGTTTTATATTTCGGATTTACAGGATATATATCTCCCTGAAAGCCTATATCTTTGAGGCTGTTCATAATTGCATGGGAAAGCTTGCCTGCAACAGACGATGCGCCTACAATGGCGATGGATTTGGGGTTAAAAAAAAAGGATATATCTTTGTTTTTCACATTTTACCTCTATTCACCCTCCCCTTTTTCCCCTCCCGTCAAGGGAGGGGAAAATTATAGTGACGACAAAAATAAGTAGATGTAGTTTGCCCATTTATGTGCGCATTTTAAAACCGCCGATAAATCGGCAGACTACAAATTTATGTCGCTGGCTATAAGTTCCCTCTCCCCTTGCGGAAGAGGGTAAGGGTGAGGGGTATCACTTCACCTTCTTCATAAACATCACATAATCAAAATACTCATCAAACATCTCTCTTGCCTTTTCAATCTTATTTTTACCACTCAGGTGAAGCATAGAAATCGCCCGCTCTATCTTTTCAATTGTTGAAAGCGTATCATCCCGGACAACCATTATTGGAACGCCTGCCATCTCTGCCTTTCCTATAATAATATTATTCGGCATCTGCCCGCCGGTTAATATCAGACATCTGGTAGAAGTTTCAAGCGCAGCAAGCTGTATGTCTGTCCTATGCGCGCCGGTGATGACAGCCTTGTTAGACGTCTTTCTAAAATATTTCATGGCGTTGTCCACATCCATTGCGCCGATGCTCAAATGCTCAATAAGCTCTCCTGTCTTTTCTTTAGCGCAGATAATATCGCCATTTAATGCGTCCCTCGCATCCTCAACTGATATGGAATGTAAAAGCGGCTCTTCAGGGAATATACCGAAGACATCAATGCCTTTATTTTTAAGAAACTGCGCAACATTCTTCTTCATATAATCAATGCCTTCATGCGGCACAAAGTTCAATACAACACCCTTTAGACTCTTTCCAAAATAATCCTTTGCAGAAAGGATAGCATCTATGGTTGAGCTGTCTTTATACCTCTCAACCATCAACACCTTTGCCTTAAAGAGTTTTGCAATTTTAATACCTGATATGCCAAGCATACTGCCGTCCGTAAAATTCCCTGCCCCGCCGATTAAAGCCGCATCCTTTCCCTTTGTAGTTTTATTAAATGCAGATAATATTGTCTTGTCAATAATCTTTGCTTTGCCTTTTATCGCCTGCATAAATAAATCATGCGTCAATATCACAGGGCATATATCTTCAATCGGCTCCTTTAAATCCAGAATCTCTTTTATGGAGTGAGCAGCGCTGTCCTGAGACTTTGCAAAGGGTTTTATATATCCGACCTTAAGCCCCTCTGTCTTCATCTTCAACCCCAAGCCGATAACGATCATACTCTTGCCGGAAAATTCAGACGATGAACCGATATATATAGAAATCATACATGCACTCCTTTTTAATGCAAATATATTATAATTCGTCTCCATGTTTAAATGGAGGCTCTTTGTCTCCTACCCATAACGACCTCAATTCAACAGGGATTTTATCTTGGTTTTGCATATAAATTCTTCTTGTAGAAACAAACTGTTTTTTGTATATACTATCAATTGGGGAGCAATAAAGTGTTTCTGTCTATTACTATCAAAAACCTCAGCCGATCAAATTAGTAATTATATTTATCATGGTCTCTTTTTCTTTTGGGTCGCTTATGGCAATCAAAAGCGCCAATGCCGTCAAAGCATTGTCATTTATCTTTCGTTCCCAGTTTTTCTTATGTGAATAATTATTCCGCTCAAGAAAGTAAACAAACAATATGGAGGCAATTCGTTTATTGCCGTCTAAAAACGGATGGTCTTTGATAATAAGATATAAAAGATGCGCTGCCTTTTCTTCTATACTCTTATAAACCTCTTTTCCTCCAAAGGTCTGATACAGCCCCTTGATAATCCCCTCAAACCTGCCGGAGTTCTCTTTTCCAAAAAGTTCGCCGGCTTCTTTTTTGGCTATGAGCTCTTGCTTGAGATTTACCATAATCCTCTCGCAATCATCTATCTCTAAAACAAATTTGGCTCTGCCTTTTTGTTTTTTAGTTAATTTCCCCTTATCATACTGCTCCAGAATTGAAAGTGATTTTGAATATGAAGAAAGTAAACTTAAAATCTCCTGCGCCTGCCCTTTAAGAAGTTCATGTTTTGCTTTTTCTTCTAAAAAGGAGATGGAATCTTGAAGTTGTTTCAAATTACCCTGTGCTTTCAACAATCGTTTTTCGTTTATTGTATAGCCTCTGACCAAATGGTTTTTGAGTGTCTTCGTAGCCCAGATGCGGAATTGAGTTGCTCTTTGAGAATTAACTCTGTAGCTAATAGATATAATCATATCCAAGTTGTAAAGGTTCATTTTTCTTGTTTTACCATCAGCGGCAACCTGTTCTAAAATGGAACAGGTTGGTTTGGAGTTAAGTTCTTTAATTTTGTAAATATTTTGAATATGCTTGACTATTGCAGGGCGGTTTACATCAAAAAGTAAAGCTATTTGATGAGCATCAAGCCAAACTGTTTCTTGTTCCAGCCGCACATCTATTCTTGGCCCATCTTTAGCCTCGTAAATTATTACTTCGCCTTTGCTTATTTTATGTTTTATTTCCGTCATATCATCACCTTAAGTTCATTGCATCTCTCATTTTTCAGCGTTAACCTATCCCCATCCTCACATCCACCGCCACAACCCCTTCCCCTTCAGGCAAAACCATCAATGGATTTATGTCCATCTCTATAATCTCAGGGAAATCCGTAACTAATTGCGACAATCTTAAGATTGCATTTATCAGGGCATTTATATCAGATTTTTTCTCGCCGCGCACGCCTTTTAGGATTGGAAAGCCCTTAACTTCTTCAAGCATGGACTCAACATCCCGCCGCAAAAACGGCGCCACCCGAAAGGCAACATCCTTCATCACCTCTACATATATGCCTCCAAGCCCGAACATTATGAGAGGGCCGAAGCTCCTGTCATGGCTCATGCCGAGGATTACCTCTTTGCCTTTTACCATTTTCTGAATGTTGACGCCAAGAATTATTGCATTCGGTATATGTCTTTTTGCCTTGGATGTCATTTCAAGAAAGGCTTTTTTTACCTCTCTTTTATCCTTCAGGCCAACCCGCACGCCGCCCACCTCTGTCTTATGGATAATGTCGGGGGAGGCAATCTTCATAACAACCGGATAGCCCAGCTTTTCTGCTGCCTTTACTGCCTCATTTGATGTCTCTGCAAGAACCGCATCAGGCGTTTTAAAACCATAAGCCTCTATGATTGATTTTGCCTCATCTAAAATAATTGCCTTGCCGTTATCAACTGCTTTTTTTAATATGTCTTCTGCACGGGCTTTGTCTACATTGAATGAAACTGGTTTATCATCAGGCAATTTAAGTGTTTCCACATACTGCGCCATCCTTGCAAATGACCGGACAGCCCTTTCAGGATATGGATAATTCGGGACTCCGTTTTCCTGCAATATGTTTACTGCATTCCTTACAGAGACCTCTCCCATGAATGATGTCATAATGGTCTTTTGGGAATTTGTAGAGGCAATCCTCCCCCTGTCCCCCTGTGGGGACAGATTTGAAATCTGTCCCCATAAAAGGGGGATAAAGGGGGCGATTACTCCTACAACAGCCCTCGCAATATTATCCACATCTGTCATTGCCTGAGGCGTGAGCAAAACAAGCCCTGCGTCAACATTGTTGTCATTTAATACAATATTTAGAGCATCTTTGTATCTGTCGGATTTTGCATCGCCTATCACATCCACAGGATTGAATAGACCTGCTGTTGGAGGGAGTTTCTGCCTTAAGCTGTCAAGCGTATCGCTTGAAAATTGCGCCATCTCAATCCCTTTTGTATTCTCTACTGCATCAGCGGCAATAATCCCTGGCCCGCCTGCGTTTGTTATGATGGCAAGCCTGCTGCCTTGCGGCAAAGGCTGCTCTGCAAAGAGGATTGCATAGTCAAAAAGTTCCTCTATGGACATTGCCCTTATAATGCCTGTTTGGAAAAATGCGGCATTAAATGCCTTGTCAGAGCCTGCAAGCGTGCCTGTATGCGAGGATGCTGCCCTTGCGCCTGCTTGAGTGCCGCCGGCCTTTATAAGTATAACAGGCTTTTTCTGGACAGCCTTTTTTGCAATGTCCATAAATGCCTTTCCGTTTTCAATGCCCTCAAGATAGCCGAGGATAACGGAAGTTTCATCATCATTTGCCAGATACTCAAGCAAATCAATTTCAGATAAATCAGCCTTGTTGCCTAGACTAATAAATTTTGAAAATCCAACATTTGTGCCAATTGCCCAGTCAAGTATTGCAGTGCAAAGCGCGCCTGATTGCGAGAAGAACGCAATCCTGCCTTTTGGCGGCATACCCTTTGCAAAAGAGGCATTTAGGTTTGAATTGGTGTCTATAAGCCCAAGACAGTTCGGGCCGAGAAGTCTTATGCCAAGAGCTTTTGCCTTTGATACAATTTCCTTTTCAAGCCTTGCGCCTTCTGCGCCTGTTTCCTTAAAACCGGCAGATATGATAATGGCAGACCTTACGCCTTTTTTGGCGCAATCATCAAGCGCCGCCGGTATAAATTTTGGCGGGATTACGATTATTGCAAGGTCTATGTCGGAGTCTGCATCTAAAACCGATGGAAATGTCTTGAGTCCGAGAATTTCAGAAGATTTGGGGTTTACCGGAAATATTTTGCCGGGGAATCCCCGCTTACTGCCCCCGATAGAACCATTCGAGGGCAGGCCTGCGAGGACAAGTTTATCATTGATAAGGTTTGCGAGGATGCTGTGCCCTGTCTTTCCCTCTTCCCTTGATGCTCCTATGACTGCAACGGATTTGGGTCTAAAAAAATTGTCCAGCACACAGCCTCCTTACCAATTCACGCTGAAAAATGGCCATCTGCTGTGTTGCCGAAGCCTGTTCCGAGCGAAGCGAGGAATCTCAATTTGGATTATGAGTAGTATTCCCCTTGCGTTGACTTCAAGAATTGTTTCGGCTTCGCCTCACAACCGCTGCGCTGCTCACTTGGGGACAGATTTGAAATCTGTCCCCAGTATGCTCCCGCTGCTCGCTCCTCAGCGCCTTGCATCTCACCAGTTTTTGAGCGTGAATTTACAATAAATAAAGGCAATCTCGGTATTAACAGGCTGTTGAAAAAGGCATCAACAGCCTTGATTACACAGATTAGGGAAAACGATTACACAGATATTTCAATGGGTTTTAATCTGTGAAATCTAATCTTTTATCCGTGTAATCGGAGTTTGTTGAGTTTTTCAACAAACTGTTAACTAACTGGGCCGATTATATATAGGAATATAGGATTTAGCAATTATCAAATAATAAACCAATGAGTAACCAAAAACCTGAAAATAAAACAACGCCAAGAAATGCCGTCAGATGCATAATCTTTACCGTATCTTTTACCGATTTAATCGTAAACTCATTATTCTTGTCCCCGATGAACGGCCTGTGATGAGGCTCTCCGAAATAATAATTTGTGCCGCCCAATTGCAAACCCAATGCCCCTGCCGCTGCTGCCTCAGGATAACCTGCATTGGGGCTTGGGTGATTCCCTGAATCCCTCAAAATTATTCTTAAAGAATTTTTCCAATCAAGCCTCAAGATGAAAGAGGCAGCAACCATGAGTATCGCTGTAATCCTTGCAGGGATGAAATTGGCAATATCATCCATTCTTGCAGAAAACCAGCCGAAGTTTTTGTATTTCTCGTTTTTATAGCCGACCATTGAATCAAGGGTATTGACCGCCTTATACGTCAAAGCCAGCGCAGGTCCGCCTATTGCCAGATAAAAAAAAGGGGCAATAATGCCGTCGGATGTATTTTCGGCGATGGTTTCAACAACAGCGCGATAGATTTCTTCTTCTGATAGATTTTGCGTATCACGGCCGACAATATTGGAAAGCCTTTCCCTGGCTCTATCAAGATGTCCCCCCACCCAACCCTCCCCCGCAAGGGGGGAGGGCAAGGGAGGGGGGGAAACCTTTTCAATCTCCCCTACAACTCCATATGCCTCCTGATGCAGGGATTTTATGGAAAGGGTGGTATAGGCGAGGAAGATAGAAAAAATAAGAAATAAGAAATGAGAAATTAGAAATGAGAAATATAATAAAAACCACACCAAACCAAATACTGTTCCAACAACAATGAGAAAAAGAAAAACCCCTCCAACCTTTTCACTCCAACCCTCCCCTTCCCCCCCCTTTACTAAAGGGGGGGCTGGGGGGGTTGCAAATCGCCTTATCTTACCTTCAAGAAATGCAATATAGCTGCCAATCCATCTTACAGGATGCGGAAGCCATTTGGGGTCGCCGAGGATTAAATCAAGGAGATAGGCAAAAAAGATTGTGAATGACAGGGAATGAATTGAGAGCGGACTAACGGAGAGCATAGGCAGTAAGAAGTATAACTACTATCCCTAATATCAGAATCACAACATTCATTATCATTGAGTTTCTGTGAATGGCCTTAAACTTGAACCTCAATGCCTCTTTTTGTGTTTGGTCTTCTGTTGCACGAATTTGCACCTTGACCTCCATTGCATTCTTGCCGATTACCTTACCGGCATAAAACACAAGCGCGGTCATCAAAACCAACAAACCAATTCTTGCCCAGGGGTAAGCCTTTTCCTGAAAAGACAATATCATTATCGTTGCAACGGCTGTGATGCTGCAAATATAGCCGATCATCCAGTATTTGGGAAATATGTCTCCCACCACATCGCCTGCGGTCTCTCTGGGCAAAATCTTAAATATGCTCGGCGCAGCAATGAATGAGAAAAATATCATGCCACCAAGCCAGGCAACTAAGGAAAGGAGGTGTAGGAATCTAATCAATGTCATCATATATTTGCTCCAAAATACCTTAACTCCACCTTCCCCTCTTTAGCAAAGAGGTGGAAAAATCAGTTAGTTCTTCCCCTTTATTTAAAGGGGAGGTCAGAAGGGGTTGTATTTTCATGCCCCTTTGTGAGGCAAAGGCTCATGAGTGTTTGGTACTATCTAAGCACCGCTACCAAACCGCTTCCTCCTGCTATCGGAGCCTCCAGAGTAACCTCAGCGCTGCCGTCATCCTTATATTCTTCTTTAACCACCCTTGCACCTTTAACAAAGCCTTCTATGCGGGTTATTTCTATGTGCTTCTCGTTAAGGTATTCTTTCATGCCCTTGTCAGGAGGCGTCTTCATCTGCAGAATTGTTTCAAGGAGCGCCTTGTATCCCTCAACCTTTGCAGCGCGCATAGCAAGGATTTTGGCCTGGCCTGGGTTTGTGATGTGCTGCGGCGGCAGACCGCGGCCAATTGCGGTTATTACCCCTTTCTGCCAGTCAACTCCTTCTACTTGCGATACGACAACTACTCCTTTATATGCCTCTGCAAATTCAGCAGGAATATTTTCAGCAGACGGCGCTACCTCTGCCTTTTTTTCAACTACTGAAGTTTGAGTTTCTTCTTTTACCGGCTCCTCTTTCTTGCCACAGGCGGTTAATACAGTGAAGAGTAAAATAAGGGGCAAGAGGCAAGGGGCAAGAGACAAGAAAAATCTGACCCTTGCCCCCTGACCCATGATCCAACTCCCTCTTACCTCTGACTCTCTGACTCTCTGACACTTTGACTCTTTCATTTCAACCCTCCTCTCTAATCTTTCTCAATGTCTTCTTTATCGCAATCTTCTTTTTTTCGTCAAGCCGTTTCTTCTTCTGCGATATTGAAATCTTGGTTTGGATACGTTTTTTAGGTTTATAATACAACTTTGCAATGGCCTTTTTAAGCCTCTCCATTGCAACTTCCTTGTTAAGATGCTGGGAACGTCTCTCTGACGCCTGCGCAACAATCCCTGTCGGGATATGCCTAATGCGGACAGCGGTGGCGGTTTTATTCTTGTGCTGGCCGCCGGGACCGGAACTCCGATAAAATTCTATCTCAATATCGGATTTTTTTATATTGATAGCAGAGTTTGCAGACATGCGCAATCCAATTTCTTTATTGCCACTCAAAATTCCTTCGCAATCTTTGAAATTTCCTTAACAGGCAATGCCATGATATTTCGCCCTACAGGATAAGATTCTTTACCCGGATAAATAATAAACCCCTTTTTGCATGACAGGTCTTCACATGCCATCCAAAATCCCTTTTCCGCCTTCGGGCTCAAGGAATATTTAACCTCTATTGCTATGGGTCTATTCTTCCTGTCAAAGACCAATAAATCAACTTCAGCGCCAGCGCCTGTTCTATAAAAATAAAGAGGTGTATTTTCGGGCAAGATTCCTGCTATCTGTTCAATAACAAACCCTTCCCATGAACTGCCAACAACAGGATGCGCCTGCAAATCATCAAATGTTTTTACCATTAACAAGGCATGTAAAAAACCCGAATCCCGGATATAGACCTTTGGTGATTTTATCAGCCTTTTCTTGATATTTAAATGGTAAGGCTGAAGTTGTCTCACTATAAATGTTTCTTCAAGGATGTCAAGATAATGTCGGACTGTCGGCGCTGAAAGTCCAAGCCCACTTGCAATCTTGCTTGCATTCCAGAGTTGTCCGTGCATATGCGCAACCATTGTCCAGAATCTCCGTAAATTTATTGACGGCACATGGATGCCGAGCTGCGGTATATCCCTTTCAAGATATGTCCTGATAAACGACTCCCGCCAGATAAAGCTATCATTGGAATCTTTTGCAAGGTAGCTATTGGGGAAACCTCCCCTTAACCATAAGGCGTTAAGGTTATCATATCCTATTTCCTTCAGGGCAAAGGGTTTTAACTCGTGATAGATTATGCGGCCTGCAAGGCTTTCTGAAGAATGTTTAATCAACTGCGGCGAGGCTGAACCCAAAATAAGGAATCTCCCCCCAACCCTTTTTTTATCTACCATAGCCCGTATAAGCGGAAAAAGCGCAGGCATACGCTGTATCTCATCAATAATCACGAGGCAGTCAGTGAATTGGTTTAAATATAATTCAGGTTCTTGCAGTTTACTCAGATCCGAAGGCAATTCAATATCAAGGTAAACAACCCTTTTCCTTAGTGCCTTTGCAATTATTTTGGCAAGGGTGGTTTTACCAACCTGACGACAGCCAATCAATCCCACTACAGGGTATCTGCCAAGGAAGGCTATGACTGCCTTTTTTAGTTCCCTCTCTAATATCATGCTTGCATTTTAAAACAAGCAGTTTCATTTTGCAAGGATAAAATTAGAGACGAATTTTCAATGGCGATTCTTTTCATTTATTGCCGCGATAGGTTATGTGGTAAATTGCACGGCATTGCTATATGAAGCCTATAGCATTTTAAAGCCTATTTTATCGATGTAAAGAATGTAAAGAATTGACCTCAAAAACCTTTTTGTCATCAATGCCAAAAATTAAGTATGGTGTCCCCAGAATTAGGGAGATACCAAAATTTTTTAGTACCAGTATTCATGTTTGCGAATTTAAAGCTCTTAAATTATACATACGAGGGGGCAATTCTTTCATGAGGGGGAATAAAAGAAAAAAACCTAAATAGATTTTTCAGGGGTCTCAACTTGGGCAACCTTTTGTTTTTTTCTCCCAAATACAAAAACGGACACAAGGCTTACCAAACTTGCTCCGCTTATAGCTGCACCCCAGGGTTTATCGAGTAATACACAAACAATTCCACCTATTAATCCTATGATACCAAGTGTAAAGCCGAACCACTGTCCCTTCTTACGCAATCCTGTCTCTGTTTCAATCATGGTTTTTTCAATATGTTGGCGGTGAGATGCTTGTTGCTCGGCCATACAAATAATACGATTAGCAGCGTCTGGAACTATTTGATTGTAATGAGCTAAAATTTCAGGATGTGGCAGAGGCCCTGTAAATTGTTGAATGGTTTGTATTACTTGTCCGCTTGGCGGGTTTGTTTTCGTTAGATTTTTATTATGGTTCGCCATGAAGATTCTTTTCGTATTTTGCTATAGCGTCAAGTAAATCCTGTCCAACCATCTTCCAGTCCGCTCCCAAAGATTGCAAGTCTGTTCTTGTAAGCGAGACTATATTGGACACGTCAAGAGTTGCATCAATATCCAAAACAGAGGACATACCTTCTATGAATGCATAATTCCTTCTCATAATTACCTCCTTTATTAACCCGGAGATATTCTTATTCAAATTTTCATTTTTGTCAATGACAAATATAGCATGGTCAAGCCCGCCTATAACAAGAGAGGGTGAGCGAGAGGTGAGAGGGTCTTGCAATATACAACCCGCTTAATTTTATCTGCCAACTGCTGTAATCATCCATTCTTCCTGCTCATTATACAAGTTGAGCCTTTCAGACTCTTATGTGTAGTTGCCCAATTTATTGGGCGCATTGTAACTCAAGGCTTTAGCCGTGAAAAACTCAAACCTGAAGGTTTGACTTACAATCGCCGATAAATCGGCAAACTACAACTCGCTGTGCATGCTCAAGCCTCAAAAACTTTTGCTGTCTATTAAGACCTTCTCACCTTTCATAATGCCTTATCTCTTCAGCAGATTTGTCAAATTCAAGTTTGCCTTTCATTGATTTTATCTTCTCTATTTTTTTTCTTCGCAAATAGTCATCTATAACTATTTTTACAGCAGAAGTCTTGCTTTTTGCGTGTGTTTCCCTGAGTATGCTGTCAAGCATATCTTTTCCTATGGTTATAGTGGCTCGCATATGCACTTCTTTCATACAGGGCTTTTCATCACCTCTCAAAAAGCCTCTCTATGAGCTTATATCCTTTTTCTATAAACAGGCCGCTTGCCTTTGCATCTGCTTCTGTGTATGCCTTGCCATGACTATCATTGGAAGGATACAGGGCAAATGGCACAGGGTCTCTGGTATGGGTTTTTTTCGCTATAGGCGTGGGGTGGTCGGGAAGCACAAGAATTCTGTATTGTTTAAATTGAGACAATCCATCAAGCACTCTGCCGACAACCTCTTTATCAAAATCCTCAATGGCCTTTATCTTATTCTTTAAATCGCCGTTGTGGCCCGCCTCATCAGGCGCCTCTACATGCACACATACAAAATCCCTTGTCTCAAGCTCTTTTAAGGCATATTCTGCCTTGCCTCTGTAATTTGTATCAACATAGCCTGTTGCCCCAGGCACATTCACAACCCTTAAGCCGGCATATATACCAAGCCCTTTCAGCAAATCAACTGCTGATATAATAGAGCCTTCAATGCCGAACTTCTCTTTCATGGTCGGCAGTTTCGGCATCCTCCCCTGCCCCCATAGCCAGATGGAATTTGCAGGCTTGTGGCCTTCTTCTTCCCGTTTCACATTTACCGGATGCTCTTTGAGAAGCATCTGCGAGGCATTCATAAGTTGAATAAATTTCTGCGCGCCTTTGCCTTTTGGCAAATAGTCTTTTATCTCTTTGCCGGATATATCATGGGGCGGCGTTGTCTCAAGGCCGTTCGGGCCGCCGCTCCATACCATCAAATGCCTGTAGCTTACGCCAGGATAAAATCTTATTATTTTATCGCCCAATTCCTTGTCAACATCAATAATAATCTCCCTTGCCTCATCAGTAGTAATATGGTCAGCGCTGAAATCATCCATAAAAACCTTGCCGTCCTGCTGGCCCAAAGTAACCAGGTTGCACCGAACGGCAAGGTCGTCAGCCGCCAATTTTACACCAATGCTTGCAGCCTCTAACGGAGACCTGCCTGTATAATATTGCGCCGGATTGTAGCCAAGAACACTCATAATAGCCACATCACTGCCTGGTGAATAGCCGTCAGGCACATTCTGAACAAGGCCGATAGAACCCTTCTGCGCAAGCATATCCATATTGGGCGTCCTGGCTGCATGGAGCGGCGTTTTGTCACCCAATTCTTTAATGGGATAATCAGACATCCCATCGCCTATTAAGATTACAAATTTCATATTTAAAACCCCAACACTTTGACTACCTTATCTAATTCTGGAGGCACTGTAATGGGTTTATCACTTGACTTTATTGCTGTGTCCGGATCCTTAAGCCCATGCCCTGTCAATGTGCAGACAATCGTATCTCCGTTCTTGAAAATATCTCTTTTGTGCATCTTTATCACACCTGCCAAAGATGCGGCAGATGCAGGTTCACAGAATACACCTTCTTTTGCAAGGAGCTTATACGCATAAATGATTTCATCGTCAGACACCATGTCTATCACGCCGCCGGATTCATCCCTTGCCTTTACTGCTGCCTCCCAACTTGAAGGATTGCCTATTCTGATAGCAGAGGCAACTGTCTCCGGGTTTTTTATTGGGTGGCCTTTTACAATAGGCGCTGCGCCCTCTGCCTCAAATCCCATCATCTTCGGAAGATTTTCTATTATCCCCTTTTCCTTAAATTCCTTATATCCCCTCCAGTAAGCAGTTATATTGCCGGCGTTTCCTACCGGCAGAAAATGATACCTTGGCGCAAAGCCAAGCTGATTGCATATCTCAAATGCTGCTGTCTTCTGCCCTTCAAGCCTGTAAGGGTTTATTGAATTAACCAAGGTTACAGGGTATGCCTTGGAGACCTCTTTTACGATTGTCAACGCCTCATCAAAATTACCCTGCACCTGAACAACCTTTGCGCCGTGCATCATTGCCTGGGACAACTTGCCAAGCGCAATCTTGCCTTCGGGTATCAGGACATAGGCCCTTAATCCCCCCCTTACTGCATACGCTGCTGCTGCGGCTGAGGTATTGCCTGTTGAGGCGCATATTATGGCATGGGAACCGTCTTCATTGGCCTTTGATACCGCCATAGTCATACCCCTGTCTTTGAAAGAGCCGGTTGGGTTCAAGCCTTCGTATTTAAGGAATATTTTTAATCCATTCCCGAACAACGCACCCATATTTAATGCCTCTATCAATGGTGTATTGCCTTCCCTCAAGGTAACTATAGAGTCATCTTTTACCTTCGGGAGAAATTCTTGAAACTCCCTGACTATTCCATTCCAATTGCGTGTCTTTATTGCCTGCACAGATGCCCTCCAAAATGATGTGGTGTAGAAGATGGAAAGTGGAGTATGGCAAAATCCTTCCCCTCCTACTTCTCACACCCATGTATTTAAAAGAGATTATCAAAAGAGTGTGAGAAAGTCATCAAGAATTTTCCAGTTCTTTTTTTACATTCTCCAATATTTCAGAAGCCATTCTTTCCATGAAACCGCCTGCAATTATTTCTGCCAACCTTTCCAAAATTGCGCTTGGAAGATGGTATTCCATAGAAAATGTAACCCTCGTGCCGTCTTTTACAGATTCCAATGTATAAGAGCCTGAATTTTGAATACCTTTTATTGACTGCCACACAAACTTTCTTGGTTTTATCATTTCAACCACTCTTCCATCCCATTCAAACTCAATACCATGTATATTCACAATCCAGTGATATGTCTTTGGCCCAATAGCAGAAATTTCTTTTATTAAGCTTGAATATTTAGTAAAATCCTCTACCCTTGCAATAAGGTCAAAGACCTTTTCAGGAGAAGCCTTTATGGCAACTGTCTTTTCTATAAACGGCATAACGATGGATAAGTAAAATAGCGAGGTTTCAATCGCTATTTTACAGAGAAATATTCTTGAAGAAATATTGTATTCAATATGCTATATTTAGACCCCTTACTCTAGCATAAGATACGAAATTATCGCTTGATTATTTATTCCCGCAAGCCATTGTGGAGGATAATATGACAAAAAAATCCATTCTCCTGGTAGAAGACGATGAAGTGATAAGAACCATGGTAAAAGATTATCTTGAGAGGGAATATCATGTAATAGAAACCTCAAGATACGCTGAGGCCGTAAAAAAACTCGCAGATCACATAGACCTCGCGCTTATTGATTATGCCTTGCCAGACCATGATGGATTCGAATTGGCAAGAGCCATACGACAAACAAAACCACACCTGCCTATAATAATGATGACCGCCTACAGCACAGAGACAATGGTGCTTAAGGCGCTCAGGGTCGGAATAACGGATTACATAAAAAAGCCAATGAAACTGACCTATCTTATGAAGAGGGTATCTGAACTGCTCAAAGGACCAAGCGGCGAATTTGACTTTGAATCTGAACATGCAGGGAACAGAAAAGAGTTTATTATGGACAGCGTAGGCTGGTATATTGAAGAAAACTACATGGAGGATTTTTCCCTTGATAAACTCGCAAACAAACTCGGCATAAACAAATTTAATCTTTGCAGGTCATTTAAAGAGAGATTTGGGCAGGGTTTTATATCCTATCTGAATAATATACGAGTAAAAAATGCCGCTGAACTGCTCAAAAAACCCAATTTGAACATCACAGAGATAGCCTATGCTGTTGGTTACAAGAGCTTTACCCAGTTTGAACGAGCGTTTAAAAAAACATACGGCATAGCGCCAAGAGAATATCGGAAGCATAGAAGCAACCCATCGTATAATTAAAAGGCTGTTGAAAAAGTCATCAACAGCCTTGATTACACAGATTAGAAAAAATGATTACACAGATATTTCAAGGAGTTTTAATCTGTGTAACCTGCTCTTTAATCTGTGTAATCAGAGATTGTTGGGTTTTTCAACAAGCTCTTAAAACACCTTTTTTAAACCCTTCTGAAAAGCAAATCTTGCGCCTCAAATCCTATAATGGCAAGCCTTTCCTTATACATAGCAGCCATCTCCGTTCTGAGGAATTGGACTTCCATGGCATAAAGTAAAAACCCTCTTCAACACAGACTACAAAACATCCACACGCCTAATCCTTTCCATTTTCACAACAACACAAAAAATGCTCAATAAAAAGCAAAAAATGCGTAGCATGGGCTCCGCTTTATACATAATATACACCCCTCAATTTTAAATCTTTGTCATGTATTACTCGAAGCATTAGATAGTTTACATTTTTTGTAGAGCCAAAATATCGCCGGGAATAAATCCCAACGCTGCGAAACCTGTGATTCAAGAATCCGTAGCGCCCCCGTTTATCGGGGGCATAACTGGTTAGATGTAAACCCAATTAAAGACCCAGCCCTGAAGGGCGAGGCACCCTGCTCTAACGGGGTAAACCATTTTATGCTTCCTTAATGATTGATTATTGGAACTCTAACTACTCCTCTTATAAAGGGAATTACAAATTGTTCAAAGATTAAACCCTGAATAAGAAAAGGGACTGCCATGGCATATAGTATTTGCAGAAAATGCGGCTATCAAAATACTTGCATTCATCAATGTGATATAAAGCAGCAGCGCTTATACTCATCAAAAATTCATCCACCCTGACTACCTCAAGTTTATTTCCAAATCTGACACAAAAATCATTTACTAAATTAAAAATCCGATTAAAAGGAGAATATCAAACTATGGAAAGTTTAATAACCTATCGAAATGAGGCAATCAAAGAAAATAGATGGTCTGTCAATGACGAGACAGAAAAGTATTACAGACTCCTCGATAAGGCAACGACAAGATTTATTGGCGAGCTTGAAGATATCGAAAAAAGATGCCTTGATTCCCAAGAAACCCCTGATGCACTTTTAAATGCAGTTACAAATGCCATAAATAATATATCTGATGTTTGTGAGGAATTTGAACAAGGTGTTGGTTATGAGAAAGATATAATGAAAGAATCTCAGATTAACTTCAGAAAGAAAACAGATCATATAGTCTCCAAAAGCTATTTCATGAACCGCGCAAGGACATGGCCACAGGGCTATCAGGGGGATTATAAAGCACTGGAAGGGGTCTATAAAAATATGCCTTTATCCAGTGGTACGGGTTACTCTTTAGATAGATATTTTCTTTCTTTGACTCTTGCTGTAGCGGTGCGCGGAAGGCTTGAGATATTGAAAAAACTTTTAAAAACAGAGATTACAACCAAAAAAGGTCTAAGGATACTTGACATAGCCTGCGGTTCATGCCGTGAGATATTTGAGCTTGCGCTTGATATTAAAGAGTCTGATGCAAAGGTGACATGCTTAGATTTTGATTCTGATTCCCTAAGTTTCTCGAGTGAGCGGATATCGTACACAGGGCTCTCTGAAGAAAATATCACTTTTCGCAAGTATAATGCTGTTCGTATGGTAAACCATGAGAAAAATCTTAAAGAATTTGGTATGCAGGATATTATTTACAGCGTTGGATTCTTCGACTATTTGAACGATGAAGTGCTAACACGTCTTCTCAATGCCTTGTACGAACTCCTCCCCCCCGGTGGAAGCCTTATAACATCATTCAAGGACTGTAGACGGTATAGGACTTTTGATTACCACTGGCTTCTGGATTGGGATGGCTTCTTACAACGTACAGAAGAGGATGTATGGAATCTCTTTGAAAAAGCAGGAATCCCGCGCACAAAGATAACCACCATCCGTGAGAAATCAGGGGTCATCAACTTCTTTACAGCTGTGAAATAAATCATAATCCCCCCTCAACCTTGCTTACCCATTCGGAGAAGAGACAAGGTTGAGTGGGGATTTAAAAAAGGCCTTTAGTCCCCTTTGCGATACCTGATTTCAGCAAGGAAATTACTTTGACAGATTGGTTTTATTTGTTATAATCACACGCATGTTAGAAAAGGCAAAGTATCTGGAAGAACAGATTGCCAAGAAACTTCAGTTCTGGAATACCATACTATTGATGCTTGCCATGATCCTTTTCCTGCTCCTGGGGGTGATGGACTACCTTGCAACGCCTCAGAACTTCACAAGGTTTATCTTCTATAGAATAGGCATATCCCTAATCCTTATTGTTCTTTATTACTTGAACAGCATTAAGCAGAACATACTTTACCAACAGATGATAATCGGCACAATGATTATCCTGTCTGCTATTACGATAGAACTTATGATCATCCCCTTTGGCGGCCATACATCGCCATATTATGCTGGAATGAACCTTCTGATAATCGGGGCATTAGGTTTAATACCTTTTAATACCCCTCTAACTATTTTAATAGCGCTCTCTATATATGCAATTTATATGATACCGATTTTACTTTTTGATACCCTGACTAATATTCCCGCCTTTGTTATGAACAATACTTTCATGTTTTCTACTTTTGTCATCACACTCACGCTAAGAATCCTGACTCAAAGGAGTATGATAAATGAGCTTTCCCTCCAGTACGACTTGACAAAAGAAAAGGGTAAACTCGAACAATATTCCACCCAGCTTGAAGACCTTGTTGCTGAAAGGACAAAGGAGCTTTCCGTATCAGAGCAGAGGTTCAGGGAGCTTTTTGATAATGCCAACGACGGCATTGTTGTTCTCAACACAACTGGAATACTCATTAATGTGAATCAGAAATTTTGCGAGCTGCACGGCTTTGAGAAAAATGCGCTTATAGGGATACACTTCAGCTTATTAGAGGGGAAAGACCGCGAAGGCCAAAAAGAGGAAAGATGGAAAAGTATATTGAACGGCGAGGCCATCGTTTATGAGAGCAGGCATTATAAAAAGGATGGAAGCGCTATCCTTCTTGAGGTAAGTTCCAAGGCCATTGATATTGACGGCGAGTTGTATATTCAGTCATTCCACAGGGACATTACTGAGAAAAAGCAATTGCAGGAGCAGTTATTCCAGGCTCAAAAGATGGAATCAATAGGCACATTGGCCGGAGGCATTGCCCATGACTTTAAGAACATACTTATGGCTATCCTTGGCCATGCAGATTTATTGAGTGAATGCGATACCTTGACTGATAAAGCAAGGCAGAGCCTCAGGATTATAGAAAATTCCGCAAGAAAGGCAGGCCATATTATTTCGAACCTCTTAAGCTTTTCCCGCAAAGAAAGCTTTGAAATTCTGCCCCTTAACTTAAATGACGTCATCAGAGACGCTGTTGAGCTGTGTGAAAGCATATCAAAAAAAAGAAACGTAGAAATAAAGATGGAACCCAACGACAACATCCCTTATATTAATGCCGACAATAATCAGTTGGAGCAGGTTTTTATGAACCTTTTCGTAAATGCAATGGATGCAATGCCTAACGGCGGAAAAATAACAATTACAACCGAGTTTTTAGAGTTGGAAGAAAAGGCAGCCGGCCGCATACACCCGTTGCTGACCGCTGGAAAATATATTTTGCTTAAAGTTTCCGATACCGGCACCGGCATACCTGATGAAATAAAGGATAAAATATTTAACCCGTTTTTCACAACCAAAGAAGCCGGTAAAGGCACAGGGCTGGGGCTTGCCATGGTTTATGGAATTGTTAAAGAGCATAAAGGGATAATTGATGTAAAAAGCAAAATTGGCAAAGGGACGACATTTGAGATATATCTGCCGGCTTTTACCAATACCAATGCTGCTGTTGTTCAAGAAGTTTCAAAAGCCGCACCCCCGTCAATGAAAGAGAATATAAGAATACTGGTAGTGGATGATGAAGCCGGTGTATTAAGTTTTGTAAAAGAGACGCTTGAAAGAGAGGGGTATAGACTTATTGCAACCGACAACCCTTATTATGCATTAGAGATATTTGGAGATATTGCAGGCGGCATAGACCTTATTATAACAGATATCAATATGCCGCTCATGGACGGCAAAAAGCTCATCACACATTTTAAGGCAATCAAGCCCACGGTCAAAACAATTGCTATTTCCGCTCATAATGCAAACCCTCTTTTAGGAGATAAGAACATAGATGCATTCATCAGTAAACCGTTTAAAGATGTGCATCTGATTTCCATGATGAACAAGGTTATGGGATTAAAAAATTCCGATATATAATTCAATTATACAGAGCGTCATAACTTCGCATACCTGCGTTGCTCCTCGGCTCGTCGCGCCTTGGTCTGCTTTGTTCTTACGCTCTGTATGCACAATTATTTATGTCGTTATGTATAACAGCCATAAGTCTCTCTCCTTATCAAATCTCATTCTTTTCTGGCCGGTTTTATAAAAAAACCACTTCACAGCGCCCACCCCTTGTTTCTACCTTGCTAAAAAATAATTTTTTGTTTATATTTTTTAGGTAAAATCCGTAAGGTATAAGGTATAGCGAAAGCAATAAATAACTTGTAGGGCAAGCCTTTAGGCTTGCTTCTTTGCAGGGCTAAAGCCCTGCCCTACATCAAGTTATTTATTGCCGTTAGTATAGTATATGCTGACTTGAAGAGCAGCATTAAATTTGCTAAGGTTGGATATAAAAAAATCCTTACATAAGGAGAATCTATGAAGACATATTACGCTCCAGAAGATTTATCTAAATTTCCTACCGTTGGCGAAGGCGCGCCGGAGTTGTGGAAAAAATTTTCAGAATGGTATGGCGCTGTATTTGCCGAAGGCGCCCTTTCTGAAAGGGAGAAGGCATTGATTGCGCTGGCAGTCGCCCATACCGTTCAGTGCCCTTACTGCATAGATGCCTATACCCAGACATGCCTTGAAAAAGGCTCAAACGAGGAACAGATGACAGAGGCCATCCATGTAGCAGCAGCCATCAGAGGGGGCGCATCCCTTGTCCATGGCGTTCAGATGAAAAATGTGGTTAAGAAGATATCCCTATAAAAGGCGAGAGGCAAGGGGTCTATTTCAGTTTTTGTAGTTGCCCATTTATGGGCGCAGTTAAAGTATTATGCAGTTGCCCAACTCATTGGACATTTTTAAATACGCCGATAAATCGGCAGACTACAATTTTGCATCGGAACTTAAGGACAGTATGATTGATCAGACCTATCTCAACCGTTTTGACAACTCTTTATCAGATAGCGGCCTTCATCCTCTCACTGCAACCGGCATCACCATATTCCAGGCGAATGTTGGCAAGCTCTGCAATCAGGCATGCAAACATTGTCATGTTGAGGCAGGGCCGGGTAGAAAAGAGGTAATGCAAAAGGATGTCATGGAGGCATGTTTAAATATTCTTGAAAAAACCGACATCCCGACCATTGATATAACAGGCGGCGCTCCTGAGATGAATCCAAACTTTAAATGGTTTGTAAAGGAATTAAGAAATAAAAACCGTCATATCATAGTTCGTTCAAACCTGACAATACTCATGGAACCTGAGTATAAAAACCTGCCTGAATTTTTCGCAGAAAATAAAGTAGAGGTCGTTGCATCTCTTCCCTATTACCTTGAACAGACTACAGACAGACAACGCGGGAGCGGCGTATTTAATAAGTCCATAGAGACATTAAAGAGGCTCAACAATCTTGGCTATGGCCGGGAGGGTTCTGGCCTTGTTTTAAATCTTGTTTATAACCCGGCAGGCGCATTTCTTCCGCCCTCACAGAAGGCAGTTGAAACTGATTACAAAAGAGAACTGCTGCGAAGATATGGTATTGCATTCAACAACCTTTATACAATCACAAATATGCCTATAGGCCGCTTTTTGAATTATCTCGATGCATCTGAAAATTATAATGCGTACATGGAAAGACTCATCTCAAGCTATAATCCAAATACAGCATCTCAAATTATGTGCCGATATACCCTCTCCGTAAGCTGGGATGGCTATTTATACGACTGTGATTTTAACCAGATGCTTGGAATGAGGGTAAACCACGGCGCACCTTCAAATATAAGAGAATTTGATATGGCTAAACTTTGCAACAGGCGGATTGTAACAGGCATTCACTGCTATGGCTGCACCGCAGGGGCAGGCTCAAGCTGCGGCGGGGCAGTGGTATAGAATTTATCTACTCCCCTCTCCTTGCAGTAGGGCAAGCCAGCCTTTAGCCCCCGAATGATTCTATCGGGGGTTAAAGCAGGGCTAAAGCCCTGCCCTACATATTCAGTATTGTTGGATCAGAGATAACGGTTGGCTGCCAATTCTTTTCTTTCAAAAAAGTATGAACCTCTGCTTCCATGCCCTCGGGTATGTCGTAATGTGTTCTGATAAATAGAGCTATATCAGGGGGTAATTGACCCTTGAGTTTTTTATAAAATTCTATGTAGCTTGTGAGTTTTGCCTTTCGCCCCTCACTCGTATCATTAGCCCTCATACAGAGTTTAGCTATAAGCGGAAGGGCATCCTCTATCCTTTCAGCAAAACATAAAAGATTTTGAGGCACAGGGCCGGTTGAAACCATATCGCCCAGCCTTGCGTCCTTTACCAGCCACTCACCATTACCTCCCAAAAGATGGAGGCCGTAATTTTTAAACCTCGGCCCAAAGATAACAGGTATTCCAAGCCTTGCCATACCCAGGGCAGAAGAAAATGCCTTTTGCGTAAACCCACCCCAGAGGATTACCGCAGCGCCAACCCTGTTGATTATATAATCCGCTATCTCCTTATAATTATTTTCCAGCTTTCTGTGGCACATGATCTGGGCTATCTTTATACAGGCGCCTATAAGGTGTGATGCCGATACACAAGAGCCGAGATTTATCAGATTTTTGCTATCAAATGAATCTGGATTATTTTTAAATAAATCGCCCTTTGCTATATCCATTGAAGCGCAGCCGCCGGTAGAAACAATATAGCCTCTGTTAAGAAATTCCTGTGCGAGTTTTTTAACCCCTCCCTCCCCCTCTTTGTTAAAGGGGGGGTTAGGGGGGGTTGGACATCCAAATATCCCCACAATCCCTGGAATCTCTCCCATCACAATGGATGGCGCAATGCCCCTGATTTCACTGTCCCGTATAAGACCGCGGCCAATCCTTAAACAACCATGAATGGGGGAATGGGAGAATGGGGGAATGGGAGAATGGATTGCTCCGTTTCCCCGTTTCTCCGTTTCTCCGCTTCGCTCCTGATTTCTGACTCCTAACCCCTGCTTAAAGCCTGCAGGGGCAGGCTCCTGACTCCTGACTGCTATATTTACCGCCGCCTCTGCCGCCTTCCGCTTATCAAGCATAATACCTGCGCCATTCTTTAAAATATGTTCTGATGCATTTTCTATCGCTATATCTGTCAAATCCTCAAGCCCCAAGGCTGTTTCCTGTGCTGTTGCAATAACTATGCTATGAACCTTCTTTGCCTCTGCAACCACATCTGCCCTGATACATTGGGTATCCAGTATGACTACATCTGCAATACCTGATTGGATGACATCCAATTGTGCGGCCTGGTTGCCGATTATCTTAAAGCCATGACTATGCCTTGCGCCGTCTAACGCAGCGCAGCATAGGCCGCATACCTCTATCTTATCCTTAAGCCCTCTATCTTCAACAAGGTGAATAATCTCATGCGCAACAGACGAGTTATGCCCTATGATAAGGATTACAGGCTTTGATGTATCTACAGTTTCCAAGCCGATAGTTATAATCGGAGAATTGGACTCGCCCTTTGGCATATTCATGGCAGACATCTGGGAAATATCCGTAATCTCAATTGCAAGATTATCCAGCATGCCTGCATGGAACATCTTGCTTACAAAATCTTCCGGAGATGCCTCAGCGCCAAAACTTACAGAGGATAAGAGGTGATTTAACTGGCCTTCTATATAGTTCAGAATATCTCTTGCTTCGCCTATATTTTTCGGTTTACATCCTGTTATAAGCGTTGTAATTGGGGTTGGCACAGTTGTATGCTGGCCAACATTTATAGGGCAGTCTTTACCAAATTTCAATATCAAATCATCCAATAACCTTACAGCATGGGAGGTATGGCCAGATGCGCCTATAACAGCGCTTAATAGGCCCTCTCTTGCCTTAAAACCCATTTCATCAATACCGCATTTACTACTCCCCTCTCGCCCTCCCCTTATTAAAGAGGGGGATGGGGGGATTGGTTTGCAAGGCCCCAGGGCGCAAAGATGACAGGTCTTGTCCAATTTCGGAAAGACCGGCTGATATCTTTTAAGCAGGGTTAAATCCCATGGCCTGAAATCAAAGATGTCTGGATATTGGTTCATACTCTTTTATTTTTATCAAGATATGAGGAACATTGCAATAAGGGCAATTCCGGTTGTCAAATGCGTGGCAATAGTAGCCTTTATGGAAGGGATAAGCTCTTGAAGCTTATCGTAATTTTTAAAAAGCCCGTTTACAGCCTTTATGCCAAATACACCTGTGAGAATAACAAATAGCGCTATGCCTGGAAGCAGATTTATTATAACCCCGATTACAATACTTGCATAAGCCCCGGCCATGAGCAGGGCAAAGCCCCATCTTGCATTCTTCTTTCCAAGGCGCACCACCCAATGATTTTTCCCAACAGCCTTGTCAGCATCATAGTCTGGAAATTCGTTTATATAAAGAATTGCCGCTATGAGAAATGACAGCGGCAGAGAAGCAAATACAACAACAGTGGAAACATCCTGCGCCTGCACATAGTATGACCCAACAACTGACAGAAGACCGCAATTAAGACCAACCAGCAACTCCCCTACCCCTTTGCCCACAAAGAAAAGCGGCGGGGCAGAGTAGTAATAGCCTGAGAAAAGCCCAACAACACCAATGAAAAATAAAAACATGCCCCGGTCATAGACAAGATATAGGCCAATTATACTTCCAATTATCAGAAGTGCAACACCTAAAAGATATGTCTCTTTCGGCGTCATAATTTTATTCTGTATCATCCTGCTTCCGCCTGTAAACGGCGTAAGCCCTGCACGGTTTATGTTATCAGTCCCGTTCATATAATCAAAATAATCATTCAATACATTTATACCTGCGTTATAAAAAACGGCAGCAAGGAAGGATAGGAAAAAACAACTTAAAGAGAATATCTTATGCTCATACCATGCAACTGCTGCGCCTAAGCCAACAGGAAGGATGATTGCAGTAAAAAACTGAGGACGGGTGGCAAGAAAATAGATTTTTAATCTTTGCAAGGATTAAACCTCTTGAAGACAGACGATAGGCTATGGGCATTGGGGTATAAATTTTTCCTATTGCCTATAGCCTCTTGCCTATCGCCTGTCTTTTGGTATCTTTTCGCCTTTTATCAAATCTTTGTAAGATTCCCTATCTCTTATTATATAAAACCTATTTCCCTTCACCATAACCTCTGCTGCCCTTGGCCTTGAGTTATAATTGCTTGACATGGAAAAACCGTAAGCGCCGGCGCTCATTATGGCCATTAAATCACCGGATTGAAACGCAGAGATTTCCCTGTCTTTTGCAAAGAAATCGCCTGATTCGCAGATTGGGCCAACAACATCAGCAATCATAGCTGGCGCAGAATTTTGCTTATTTACAGATTTTATAGAATGATACGACCCATAAAGGCTCGGCCTTGCCAGATCATTCATTGCTGCATCAACAACAATAAAATTCTTCTCCATGCCATATTTAGTGTATAAAACCTTTGCTACCAGTATGCCGGCATTGCCAACCATTACCCTGCCAGGCTCAAATATCAGGGTTACGCCAAGGGTTTTTGTCTCATTTATAACTACCTTGCCATATTTGCTTGGATGCGGAGCATCCTCATCCTTGTAGGTTATTCCAAGACCGCCGCCTATATCCAGATATTGAACATCAACTCCTTCTCTGCGAAGTATCACAATAATCTCCCTTGTCTTGTTAAGCGCATCAATAAACGGAGAAAGCTGTGTAATCTGTGAACCAATGTGGCAATCAACGCCAAATGGGATAAGGTTTTTCAGATGGCTCTTTGCATAAACATACTCTTTTATCGCTTGATTTGTCTCTATGCCAAACTTATTCTTTTTGAGTCCTGTTGAAATATACGGATGCGTCTTTGGGTCAACATCAGGATTTACCCTTATGGCAAAGCTTGCCTTTTTCTTGAGCCTTCCGGCAATTTCATTTAATGCGCGCAGTTCTTCCGGCGACTCAACATTAAACATGAGTATCCCTGTTCTCAGCGCATACTCTATCTCATCCTCTCTTTTCCCAACCCCTGAGTAGACAATCTTTTTAGGATTAGCCCCTGCCTTCAATGCCCTGTAGAGTTCTCCGCCCGAAACGATGTCAAACCCGCTCCCCTCTTTTACAAATGTTTTCAGTATTGCAATATTTGAGTTAGCCTTTACAGAATAGCATACAAGATGCGGCATATCTTTAAACGCCTCATCAAATGCATGGTAGTGCCTCGTAAGTGTTTTATGGCTGTAGATATAGCATGGCGTGCCGACCTCCCTAATAATCTTCTCTATTGACACGCCATCTGCATAGAATTTACTTTCTTTGTAATCAAAGAAATGCATTGCGTATGATTCCTCCTGTTAAAAATGGTATGGAAGATGTAGGCGATGGTTATGTCGTTGTTTTAGCACGAACACTCCAGCGAGGTTCTGGCTCCATTTTAAAATCACTATCATACTGCAAAACGAAGATGGAGGGTTAGGGTCGTATACGCCGCATACCCGAAGAACGGTAAACCTTTCAAAAGTAATTCATATGAAGGCTCTCCAGAAACTTTGAGTTTTGCCCATGCAATATCGTCATCAGCTGTGCCCTTTACTTCAATCCGATGCGTTATGTTGCCGCATGTAATTTCAAGGTCGCTGCCATCTCTGGGTGTTGAGAAATTGCAGTTTGGGTCTTTACTCAGGAAGTAGAGCTTCACCAACTCAATTGCGCGCTTTGCGATAATAGAGCTTTTCCCGTTTTTAGGATATTTCCTCTTTAGCCGTGCGAATTCATCCTTCTTTAGTTTGAATTTAATCTCTTCCACAGCACTCTCCTAAACAATCCAACAACTTATTATCAACTTTTTACACTTTATCAGGAGCAGTTGCAGGAGCAGGTTTGCAACCTGCTCCCCACTGGTCATAGTTGTCTCACACAAACTATTCGGATTCCCTATACTTCCTTTTCCCAATAATCAATCGTAACCCTATATGCCTTTGCCAGATATTCTTCGCACGTCTTCAATATATCTTTTGCATAATTCAAATCTCCTTCCGCAACATCCTCATCAATATGACTTTCAAAATCATAATCACCTGTTTGTCTTTCATTGTAAAGTTTCTCTATCATTTTCGTAAATGCGGCAGGGAAAGTTTTTGTTTTGACAAATTCGCGGCTAAAGGCGCCGATAGTCTGACCGTGGGATGAAAAATGCAGCCCTTTTGACAACAATACCGCAGAAATTGCGTGATAAACAGCATAATAGGAGCGGGAGACGGAATCATCGTATCTTGCATTGTCAAAATCTATCTGAGCGGTTTTTAATTTTGAGCGAGCCTTTGCAAGAATCATCCTGACAGCGCCGATATCTCCGCCTTCCTTCATAACTCAATCCCCTCTTTTAATATATTGAGCCCGATGGGAAACCGCTTTTTCCTCTCCCATTCCTTTTCATCGCAAACGATGCAGGCAATCAAGGCATAATATTTGTTCATTATTTCAACAGACGCATCAAGAACTATCTCCTGAATATCCTTCTCTCTCTTGTCTACAACGAGAAGAAAATCATAATCCGAACCTTCTTTGAAATCGCCTCTTGCATGAGAGCCAAACAAGATTATCTTTTTTAAATGCGGTTTCAATTTACTTTTTACAATATCCGTAAAGCCGATGGATATTTTGTCCAACTCATGTTTCTTCATATTGTCCTTCCCTCATGGCCTTATCCTGTTTTCTCAGGGCAAGCCCTCTCATTCTTCTTGCCTTATCAATTTTTTTTGTAATTTTTACCAATGCCGTCTCCTGCGGCGGTTTTGGCGGCGCCTTTTTGCCGCAACCGGTTGTTACAGTGAACAGTAAACAGTAAGCAGTAAGCAGCAGTAAAAATGAAAAACGAATCGGTGAATCGGTGAATCGGCGAATCGGCGAAAGATTTTTCCCCCTTTCTCCGTTTCTCCCATTCTCCGTTTCAGTCCTTTTGCTGACTCCTGACCCCTGCTTAAAGCCTGCGGGGGCAAGCTCCTGACTCCTGGCTTCTGTCATTTTATCTCCCTCTCTATCTCCTTCAATCTCTTTTTGACTGATTCCAATGCTGTCCCGCCTTTTAACTTTCTGCTGTTGACTGACGACTCTACAGAGATTACCTTTTTTATCCTGTCATCAAAAACTTTAGAAAATCCCTTCCATTCCCTCAAAGGCAAATCTTCCAACACCTTTTTATTTTTAATGCAATAGGCAACAATCCTGCCGACAATATGATGGCTCTCACGAAACGGAACACCTTTTTTAACAAGATAGTCTGCCACATCGGTTGCAGTAAGAAAACCTTTCTTGGTTGCATCAAGCATTCTCTGTTTATTTATCTGCATCATCTGCAACATGGGAGGAAAAACCTTTAGACAATCCTTCACAGTATCTATCGTATCAAATAATGCCTCTTTGTCCTCCTGCATGTCTTTATTATACGCAAGCGGCAGAGCCTTCATTGTTGTTAGTAAAGACAAAAGATTTCCGTAGACCCTTCCTGTCTTTCCCCTTACCAACTCTGGCACATCAGGATTCTTTTTCTGCGGCATTATGGATGAACCTGTGGAAAATGCATCAGACAACTCAACAAAACCAAATTCCTGAGAAGACCATAAAATAAGTTCTTCGCTCAATCTGCTCAAATGCATCATAATAATTGACGCAGCGCCGCAAAACTCTATGCAAAAATCCCTGTCGCTTACAGAGTCAAGACTGTTATCTGTGGGCTTTGAAAAACCTAACTCTTTTGCAACAAAATCCCTGTCCAGTGGATACGGGCTTCCTGCCAGTGCGCCTGCGCCCAGAGGCATGACATTTACACGTTTAAAGCAGTCCTCAAACCTTTCATAATCCCGCTTCAACATTTCATAATATGCAAGCAGATGATGGCTGAATAAAATCGGCTGAGCCCTTTGTAAATGGGTATAGCCAGGCATTATACAGCCAAGATTCTTCTTTGCAACATCTACAAGAGATTGCTGCAAACCCCTTATCAATCCCTGGGTCTCTTTAACCTCATCTCTTAAATATAACCTCACATCGAGCGCCACTTGGTCGTTCCTGCTCCTTGCAGTATGCAATTTTCCGCCAACAGGGCCTGTCTTTTCAATAAGCCTCTTTTCAATTGCCATATGGATGTCCTCCATATCCGATGTAAATCTAAATTTACCTGCCTCAATTTCTTTCTCAATGGCCTTAAGGCCTGAGATAATCCTCTCTGCCTCTCTCTTTTTAATAATACCAACCTTTGTCAGCATCTTCGCATGGGCAATAGAACCCATGATGTCATGCTTATATAACCGCTTATCAAAGGAGATGGAGGCATTGAACTCTTCAACAAGTTTATTTGTTCCCTGCGTAAAACGGCCTGACCATGGTTTGGATGAAATGGTTTGTTTTTTCATATAGAAACCTCTTTTATATGTCAAAACCTTGTTTTGTCAAATATTGTGATACTGAAACAATATCTTTGAGAGCGAGCCAATAGATTTTTAATCTCTCTCATATACTTATTCCTTCTGCATGAACATTCAAGAGCAGAGGACTCTTCACTGATTGCATGGAATTTTCAGATACAGGATAAATGGATATGAGCGTATTATATTTTAAACCTAAGTCTGTTATTATATCCAGCATACAATCAATTTCACGACCAGGCACAACATTGCCTTTTAAAACAACAACATCAATGTCCGAGTCTGCTCCAGCCTCTCCCCTTGCATAAGAGCCATAGAGGATGAGGGAGACGAGTCTGTTTTTATAGACCCGTTTTAACTCCTGCTTCAATTCATGGAGTATGTTTTCTATATTTTTTTCACCCAGCTTATTTGTTTCCTGCGTAAAACGACCTGACCAGGGTTTGGATGTGTTAGCCTGCTTTTTCATTGTTTATCTCAATGGTTAATAAATATAATATGTGTAGACTACAGAGTCATACTATCTTTAGCTTAAACTGAGTTTTTCTTATATGACTGTTTGGCCAAACTTATAATATAATCAATATTCTCATCATTGCTAACCTGTATTTCATAATCTCCATTTCCCCAATGACCAATATTAGAAACATCTCTGGACAATCCTTTTGGATCATCCAATTCACCTATTCTCAAATTTAACCAAATTTTCAGGGCTTTTTTCTGAATATGCATATCAACGAAATTTGTTTTGCTTAAAAACCCGATATACCATTTGGTCGGCTTCATTTTAATGTCATTACCTATAGCCAATAAAGATATTTTAAATTTGTCATATAATTCTTTGATCTCGTATGAAATTTCAGCCAAATGATCATCTTCGGTATATACTCTGACTTCCCTGTTTACACCCTCAATAATCTTGTCTCCTTTAGAAATTGTTTTTATTGATTCGGTTGCACCTAAAGGCTGGATTTGTTCAAAAGTTACAGCATCATTTGCATACCTTTTAATCTCCCAGAGTTCTATAGGTAAATCCTTAAAATTTATCGATTGAACTTGGTAAGGAGTAAAAGAAGGGGAAATGAATATAATTTTTGTTTGCGACCAGTCTATGTCGTTCTTTCTTAACGATGCCTTGCAATTCTCATTATATTCAAGGATGAAATCAGCTTTATTGTTGAGTAGTAAAGAAAGATAGGCGTATCCTTGGTCTATAACGCTAAAATTTTTATCCTTTTTATATTCGATCACCATAAAAGACTTCACTTTAGGGTCAAATGCAAGGGTATCTATCCTAAAATTCTGAAAGGCCAATTGTGATCTTACTATTTGCAATCCAAACAATTGATTAAGATTTTCTTCGCATATTTCTTGAATATCTTTTTCTAATTTGAAATTAATCTCTTCAATGAAACTCAATTTTCTGTTTTTTATTGAATATATGGCCATTTTTATTGTCCCCCTCGGGGAATGGGAGAAAAACCCTCGCCTTTAGGCGAAGATTTTAGTTCAAGCATCAAGATGCAAAAGCACACCCTCCCCTTAATCCCCTCCCATCAAGGGAGGGAAAATGTTTAAAACTCCCTCTCCCCTTGCGGGAGAGGGTTGGGGTGAGGGGTTAAGCAGTTGCAGTACTTTAGTCGGCTTACAGCCGAATTCAAAGCCACCGCCTTTAGGCGGTGCTAGTTGACTTACTCCAACCCCTCCTTAATCATCCCTGTTAGAAGCGGCACCATTACCTCGTGGTGGCCTGTAAAGAACAATGTTTTTCAACTTTTCCGGCCTTCCATTTCTTCAACGATTTTCTCTATCTTCGGCTTAAGTTCGGGTATTCTTTTCTGAATCACATCCCATACGATATTCCAATTTACTCCGAAATAATAATGAATAACTTTATCGCGCATTCCAGTAATTTTCTTCCAGTCAATATCCTTATGTTTCTCTTTTAATTCGTTAGATATATTTTTAACTGCTTCGCCGATAACTTCAATACTTCGGGTACATCCTCTCTTTAATAATTCATTGGAGGCAAAATCTTTATAAGCCAATCCTTTGGTTTCTTTCAATAAGAAATTTATTTCATCAAGGATATGTTTAAGAAATGGGAGATTCTGCTTCATACCATTTAATTTCCTTCTCTATATAAGGTTGAATGTAAGGGCTTAGACTTCCATTCGTTATAAGTTCCACCTTTCTGCCAAACAAATCTTCAAGATAAAACGCCAAATCCATGAAGTTATCGAAATCAGGTGTTTCAAATTCTACAATAAAGTCTATGTCGCTATCTTCTCTTTGTTCTCCCCTTACAAAAGAGCCAAATAGTCCTATTCGCTTGACCCCATACCTTTTCAATGTGTCTATGTGTTTCTTCAGTGTTTGTATTATTATCTTATCAGTAAGTTTCTTAAACATGTCTACCCAACCCCTCCTTTATCGCCCCTGCCAAAAGCGGCACCATTATTTCGTGGTGGCCTGTAAGGGTATAGCCTCTGCCACCTTCTTTTGTGGGCCTTCTCACAACATTTGTTAATGGCCTATAGTGCTGGATAAAATCCATATTTACTGTTGTGAAGTTTTTAACCTTATACCCAACATTTCTTACGAGGGTTAATGCCTTTAAAAATACCTCTGGTAAAAGCACGGCAGAACCGATATTGAGGTAAACCCCACCTTCAAGATTTGCCACAACTCCTGCAAAGAGTTTAAAATCCCTATGGCTCCCCTCCCCTGTTGCCTTGCCGTCCATCTGCGGATGGATATGAATTATATCCGTGCCTATTGCAACATGGACAGTTACAGGTATACCAAGCATTGCGCCTGCTGCAAGAATGCTTAAATCTCTATACGGATATTTTGATTTATTTATGAGTTCTCCAACTGACCTACCAATACCCCAGCCTTTTTTAACACCGTTTTTTATGGCGCCATTTAATAATTTCCCTGTTTCTTCTGCCATGCCGAATTCGCCCTTGCCAATCTCTGCATCCACATCCTCTGATGTCATGCCTGCATAGGCGCTCTCGAAGTCATGGACAATACATGCGCCGTTCATTGCAACGGCATTTATAACTCCCATCTCCATTAAATCAATGATAACAGGGCTTAATCCTACTTTTATTACATGGGCGCCAATGCCGACTACAACGGTCTTATTGTTTTTATGCGCGTCAACAATCTTAGATGCAATCTCTTTTAGATTCTGCGCTGCGAGTATATTGGGAAGCGAGTTTAAGAAGTCCTTGAAGGCGCTGTCTTGCGTGAAGGGTTTCGCAAAATCATTGACAGTAACCTTGCTTTTTCTGGTTTTTATGGAATAGGTCTTAAGTTTTGATGAAGAGATGGGCTTGAATTTCATTCTTAATCCTTACCACCTTGCTGAAAAAGGATATGGTCAATCAGTTCACAGATTATATGCCCAATAGTAATATGAACCTCCTGAACCCTTGCAGTAATATTAGCATCCACATTCAAGAGTATGTCCACCATCTTTGCCATCTTGCCGCCGCTCTTGCCGGTCAAGCCAATGGTCTTTATACCCATATCCCTGGCTGTCTTTACTGCCATAATCACATTCTTTGATTCACCGCTTGTGGATATAGCCAGTAAAACATCCCCCTCTTTGCCAATTGCCTTTATCTGCTTTAAAAATATCTGGTCAAAGCTGTAATCATTTCCTATACTGGTTAAGATGGAGGTATCGGTAGAAAGCGCAACCGCAGGCAACGGCGGTCTTTCAATCATAAACCTGTTTACAAACTCTGCTGCAAGATGCTGGGCATCTGCGGCGCTGCCGCCGTTTCCACAGAGGAGCAATTTATTGCCTGCCTTGAATGCATCAGCAATAACCTCTGCTGTCTGCATAATTAAGGGCAAATTTTGTTTAAAAAATGCCTCTTTGACATTGATGCTATCTTTATAACTCCTTGTAATGATATCCTTCATATAAATCTCCGATAAGTTTGAAAAAATAATATACTCTAAAGCAATGGGTGTCAATAATAAAATAGTTGACAACCACAATGCCTTGTTTTAATATTGCGAAAAACAAGTTAAAGGAGTATTACAATATAAGTGATTCTAAGAAATATTAACATTAACTTTTTATCCAAAAATCTTTTTACATCAAGGAGGCAAGGGAAAATGTCCGAAAAGGTTTTACATGTTACTGACAAATCATTTGACTTGGAGGTTTTAAAATCAGATACGCCGGTTCTTGTGGATTTTTGGGCTACTTGGTGCGCCCCGTGCAGGGCAATTGCCCCGATTGTCGATGAGATGGCAGAGACATACAGCGGAAAGTTGAAGGTAGCAAAGATGAATGTGGATGAAAATCCGGCGACACCGGGAAGATACGGCGTTCGCGGCATTCCAACATTGATACTCTTTAAGAAAGGTGAAGTGGTTGACCAGGTAGTGGGGGCAGTACCTAAGAGTCAGGTGCAGGGGCTAATAGCAAAGGCGGTTGGTTAATATAGGTTAAGGCTGAGGTTGAGAACATACTTAACCTTAACCTAAGCCTCAACCTGTGTTTGTAAATTTAATAGCTTTCGTATCTATTCGTTATCGGCATCCTCCTGTCCTTACCTAATGCCCGGGGTGTAATCTTAACACCGGGCGGGGACTGGCGCCTCTTGTATTCTGATTTATCAACCATCCTTATAACCTTCCTGACAGTCTCCTTGCCAAAACCCATCTCCATAATCTCGGCAAAGCTCTTGTCATACTCCACATATGCCTTTAAGATGTCATCCAGCATATCATACGGCGGAAGTATATCCTGGTCTGTCTGATTTGGTCTTAACTCAGCCGTGGGGGCCTTTGTCAAAACCCTTTCAGGGATTATGAAGTTCTTACTCCGAACTCCGAACTCCGAACCCCGAACTCCATTCCGGTATTCAGCCAATTTATATACAAGCGTCTTTGGCACATCCTTTATAACAGCGAAGCCGCCTGCCATATCCCCGTAAAGGGTTGCATAGCCGACGCTCATCTCGCTCTTGTTGCCTGTTGTCAGGACAAGCCAGCCGAATTTATTGGAAATCGCCATAAGTATATTCCCTCTTATCCTTGCCTGTATGTTCTCTTCTGTCACATCAGGCTTTTTCTTTCTAAAGGCAGGCGACAATGTTTTTAAATAGTCTTGAAAAATATTTTGTATCGGCACTGTCAACAATTCAATGCCAAGATTTTTTGCAAGCGCCTCTGCATCTTCTTTGCTTGCCTTTGAAGAATACTGCGACGGCATAAATACCCCTGTTACATTATTTTTACCAATGGC
>MGRL01000097.1 GCA_001798165.1 Deltaproteobacteria bacterium RIFCSPHIGHO2_02_FULL_43_33 | reverse complement strand
TTAGGATTATCATCAAATTGAAAGGGAGAAGAGAATGTGTTGGAGTAGATGAGAAAGGCTGTTATGGTTATGAGGAAAAGCGCAAGGAAGAAGCCGTGTTTTGCAAAAATGGAGGGTAAAACTGCCTCTCCAAAGTCAGACACTTTTACATCTCTATTTTCAAAAGCCTTTTTTTTTCTGCTCGCCTTGCCCACGGTTAATAACTCCAAATAACTCCAGATGATGATAAAATCTAACATAGTATTGATGTAATTACAACACAACTCTGCTATTTTGACTTTCCACAGGTTATCTGGTAGAGTTTAAAGAAAATGGGGAATAAGATATGAGTGAAGGTATAAAAGGAAGATTAAAGGATATGAGCCTTACAGATATCATCCAGGTGCTGCACCTTAGCCGAAGGAATGCTGCTGTCAATATTGGCTCAAACGAAGGTGCAGGCAGGGTATTTGTGGAAAACGGCGGTGTTATCCATGCCCAATTTAGAGAGCTTTCAGGAGAGGCTGCCTTCTATCATATGCTTTCATGGAAAGATGGAGAGTTTGAGGTTGAGATGGATATTAAGCCGCAGATGAGAACAATATCTGCCAATGTGGAGGCGCTGCTTTTGGAAGGGATGAAAAGGATTGATGAAACCAATAAGGGCGGCTTAGATAAGGAAAGATTATTTGGCATTGACGAGAGAGAGTCGCTTCACTTGATAAAAAAACTTATTGAGCTGGGTATCCTGAGCAAAAAAGAAGGATAAGCATTGGAGAGGATAAAACACATAGCTATCATTGGAGCAAATCGGGAAGGGTTGAGCCTCTTGCCGACTCTTTTGCGGGATAAGACCCTTAAAATAGAAATGATTGCGGATAACAATAAGAATGCCCTTCTCTTCAAGCTTGACGAGCTTGGTTACAAGCTTGCCGAATCTTTATATATGCAGATGACTTCAAATCTGGATGACATTAAAAAACTTGAAAAATTAGACATCATCATCAATGCCTCTGAGGATAATAGTATCCAGGCCTTCCTCCAGCAGTCTGAATTTAAAAATATTGAAAAATTAAGCCCTCTGAGCGCAAAGCTTATATGGGGCATGGGAGAACAAAAGCTGCGATTTAAGCAGTATGGAGCAGACAGCCATGCAGTGCTTCTTTCATCTTTGAGAGAGGTTGTAGATGCCATACGGCTGACGAATGATAGGAAAGAGCTGCTCTCATTAATATTAAGGCTTGCGATAGAATCTACCAGCGCTGAAAAAGGCTCTCTCATGCTTTTGGATAGAGATGGCAAATACCTTACCGTTGAGATAGCAGAGGGCATGGAGGAAGAGATTGTAAGGAAAATCAAAGTGCCGCTCGGGGTGGGTATAGCAGGAAAGGTTGCGCAAGACGGCAAGCCTCTGCTTATATCAGGGAGGCCGTCTGACGAGGAATTTCAGCATCTGAGAGAAAGAAGCGATGTAAAAAGCGCCCTGTGCGTCCCGTTAATCATAAATAAATCTATAATCGGCGTTATCAATGTAAATAGTGTTGAATCGACACATACCTTTACGCAAGACGACCTTTCGTTTTTAACAAGGCTTGCCTCGCTTGCAAGCGAGGTTATACTCCGCTCAAAAGAATATGAGGATATGAGGTGGGATACTGCCAAGTTTAATATCTGGAAAGAGATAGACAGGGTGCTTGGAATCAGTAAAACGTTGGAAAAAAGACTAAATGAAGTGTGCGGCACATTGTCGGAATTTATAGACGGCCTCAGCTGTTCAATCTATATTTTTAATGATGACACACAAATGCTTCATTTAAAGGCATCTACTTTGACAAATATGAAAGCGCTGGGTTCTTTCGCCTTACGCAAAGGCGAGGGAATAGACGGATGGGTGGCAAATACAGGCAAAGGGGTTATACTGACAGAGAAAGAGCCGGCGGCCGATGAGCCAAAAAAGATATATATTTCGCTTCCCGTCACAGCAGACAATCATGTTATCGGCCTTCTCAGCGGGCAAGTGGTTTCTATCAAAGGACTCTTGCCTCATGAGGAGTCTTTTTTAAAAGAGATTGTTGCTCCCATTGCTAAGGCAATAAATAGCCACCAAAAGCAGGAAAGGCAGTTTTTAAAGTCAAATAAGATGATTGCAGTGGATGAGACAGGGCTGGAGCTAATCTCTATCAGAGACCCTGATAAATTATCCAATATCATTGCCACCGCAGCAGCAGCCATTATTGGGGCAGACGGCTCAGCGCTGAGGATGCGGCATAACGGAACCACAAAATATCAACTGCGCGCAGCCCGAGGCCTGGATGATGAGAAGATAAGGGCGTCTTTTTTGCCTGTGGAGAGAGATGTGCTGCAGGAAGTAATGAAAACACAAAAGTCGGTTATAAAAAACTTTCCCAAAGAATCAAATCCGCTCGTAGTTTCATTGTTGGCTCATCCCCTGCAGAGGGATGGAAAGGTTACGGGGATATTAACCCTGTTTAACAAAATTGTGCCTGGCGCATTCTATCCGGAACATTTTAGTAGAATAGATATGGAGATTCTTGAAAGGTTCATGGTCTATGTGGAAAAGGCCCTCTTAAATATAATGCTGCACGAAGAAGAAAAAACGAAGACGCAGGAATTGCTTGACAATATAATGATCGGAAGAGAATTTTTGGAAAAGAGGGCAGAGGAGGAGATTGGAAGGGCAAAAAGATTTGGGAAAAGATTTGTTGTTATGATAGTTCATATACCCAGCCTTGCCACATTTAGCCAGGAGCAGGATAAAGGAAAAAAGCTGATTGTTAAAATCCTTGATGGTTTAAGGGAAAGGGTGAGAAATTTTGATGTTGCTGCAAAGTTAGATAATGAAAAACTTGCATTCCTCTTTTTAGAATCTGATGAGGGGGCTATACGGGTAATCAATAAGCTGTGCAACGCTGTTGAGGGAGGGGGGCTTCTTGATAAAAATCTCTTAAAGTATGAAATAGGCATTCGATACGGTTATGCAATATTTCCTGATGATGGCGATACCTTTGAAGCGCTTCTTAAAAAAGCCGTTCCAAAGGTAGAGATAAAGGTGGGTGGAAGTTAAATGCATGGGGATAGGTTATGATTAAAGTAAGGTTTTTTGCGATGCTAAAAAACAAGACAGGCAAGGAAGAGGTTAATCTATCTGTACCTGACAATATTACCTTAGAGAAACTAAAAGCCATCCTAAAAAATGAATTTCCTGCAATTGCAGAGTTCATTGAGAGAAAGAGCATTATGATTTCTGTGAATCAAGAATTTGCTACAAATACTACTATAATAAAAGATGGTGACGAAGTAGCCTTACTGCCGCCATTCTCAGGTGGTTGATTAGTTCACGTTGAAAAACGCCCATCTGCTTTGTCAGGACTGCGGCTTTGCATCCTCACATACCTAAAAGTATGCTGCGGTGCAAATCCTTGTCCTTCCTCGCATCTGGGACATTTTTGAGCGTGAACTGCTTATCCTCATAAGCAAAGGTTATATAAATATGGATTTGGTAAGAATACAAAAACAGGATTTTGACATCAATAAAGAAGTAGAGCTGGTCAAGGCTGCATCTAAGAGTATAGGCGGCGTTGTTAGCTTCCTTGGCGCTGGCAGGGATATATCAAAAGGCGAACAGATTACAATGCTTGACTTTGAGCATTATCCTGGCATGGCTGAAAAAAAGCTGCAAGAAATTCGGGAAAGGGCGCTAAAGAATTTTAATATAATTGAAATGGGCATAGTTCATAGAATCGGTGAGATAGATATTGGTGAGAATATTGTTTTGATTATAGCGGCAGCGCAACACAGGAATGATGCATTTATGGCGTGCGAGTGGGCAATAGCTGAGCTTAAAAGGATTACGCCCATCTGGAAAAGAGAGACAACGAAGAAGGGAGAGGTTTGGGTGGAGGAACACCCGTAAAGACAGGCGATAGGCAAGAGGCAATAGGTAATTCAAAATGCCAACATTTTTTCCTATTGCCTATAGCCCAGATAGCCTATAGCCTAAATCATTATGATTACAGTCGGCATACTTACCATGAGTGACAAAGGCTCCCGCGGGGAGAGGGAAGACCTGAGCGGGAAAGAAATAGAGCGGATGATAAAAGACCTTCCTGCTGAGGTCATGGCCTATGAGGTAATTCCTGATGAAACAGATATTATCAAAGCCAAGATAAAAGAGTTTGTGGATAAAAAGAAGCTGGATTTAATATTGACAACCGGCGGCACAGGCGTAAGCCCAAGGGATGTTACGCCTGAGGCAACAAGGGCGGTTATTGAGAAGGAGCTTCCGGGCATGGCTGAGGTAATGAGGGCTGAAAGCTTGAAAAAAACGCCGAATGCCATGATATCCAGGGCTGTGTGCGGAATCCGCAAACAGAGCCTTATTATAAATCTGCCAGGCAGCCCAAGGGCTGTAAGGGAAAATCTTTCCGTAGTTTTGCCTGCTATAAGTCACGCGGTAGAAAAGATAAAGGGGAGTCAGGAGGAGTGCGGAAAGGCTTAAGCAGTTTACAGTCAACTAATACAAACGCAGGCAAAAGCCTGCAGTTACTCTATATATAAAAAGTATTAATGCGTTTATATTGATTACATTTTTAATTTTTGAAAATAAGGATAAAGCTTATTGTAGGTTGCCTGAAGATGTTCTGGCATTACACGAGTTTCACTTATAACCGGCATAAAGTTTGTGTCGCCGCTCCATCTCGGGACTATATGGAAGTGGATATGCGCATCTATTCCAGCCCCTGCGTCTTTGCCAAGATTCATGCCTATATTAAAACCGCCGGCGTTCATTTCCTTTTTCAGGATTGCCGCAGATTTCTTCATAAGGCCGAAGATTTCTAAGGATTCTTCTGAATCCATGTCTTCCAATAGGCCGGTATGCTTCCATGGATAGACAAGCAGGTGGCCGTTATTATACGGAAATTTATTCATCATAACGGCTGCAAAATTTCCTCTATAAAGAACCAACTCTTTTTTATCATCTTTGCTGTATTCTTTGCAGAATATGCAAAAGTTGGATTTGTTGCTGAGGATGTATTCTGTGCGCCATGGGGCCCAAAGCTGCTTCATAATGGTTAGCCATTTACTCTTTCTTTAAATTCCTTGCCTACCTTAAAGAACGGGGTCTTTTTTGTCGGTATGTCAATGCTCTCTCCTGTCTTGGGGTTTCTCCCCTTTCTTGCCTTATGCTCCTTGACTTTAAAACTTCCCAATCCCCGTATTTCAATCTTGTCTCCTTTTACAAGGCTGTTTGTCATGCTGTCAAAGATTGTATCCACAATTATCTCCACGTCTCTTTTTGTAAAGTTTTTGACCTTTTCAGAGACCTTTTCAATTAAGCCGCTTTTTGTCATTTTCGATACCTCCTCTATATGATTGCACAGGTTTTAGAATATAATTGCACAGATTAAAGATTATAAAAGTGTATTGTATCATCTGTTTATGCCATAGGGGAAAATATACAGCAAACCGTAGTTGCCCCTTAATCTTTCAAACAACTGGTTTGCTGTATTTCCGAAAATAAGCTCCCATAAGCCCATACCCCTTTTTTCCGGATATATTACAACTGGCTTTCCTTTGATACCTACCATAGATGCTGCAATATCAATGGCGTCGTTAAAATTGCCAAGCTCATCAACCAATCCTATATTCTTAGCCTGTGTGCCGGAGAATATGCGGCCATCAGCATATTTTTTAACGGCATTTATATCTAATCTTCTATTCTCAGCAACAACATCTACAAATTGCTTATAGACATCATCTATAACATCCTGAATAAGTTTTTTCTCTTCATCCTTCATGCCCCTGAAGGGGGAGCCGATATCTTTATATTCTCCGCTTTTTATTACATAGCCCTTAAAGCCTATTTTTTTGAGGAGTTCTTCGGCATTGGCAAATTCCATAATAACACCGATGCTTCCTGTAATAGTTCCTGGATTGGCTACAATTTTGTTAGCCGCAGCTGCGATATAATATCCGCCTGAAGCTGCTACAGATCCCATGGAGGCAACCACCTTCTTTTTAGCGCTTACCTTTTTTAATTCTCTATAGACTTCCTGAGAAGGTCCTACGCCGCCGCCCGGAGAATCTATTCTTACAACGATAACCTTTACGTCATCCCTTTCACCGTATTCCTTAATCTGTTTATTAATTGAATTAGATTCTGTGATTATCCCTTCAATCTCTACGACAGCTACCTTGTCGCCAAATGGCAGACTGTTGCCGCCAAGAATTACGGTAAAAAAGAGCAGCAACATAAAGAAAAACAAGAAGAATAAGCCGGCGATACCGATAACTAATTTAATATGTTTTTTTGCCATATCGTTAGTTCTTAGAAGAGTAGATGCAGAAAGGGGTTGTCTGAAAGGCGCAGGTTTTAAATAACGGTATTATTTTCTGCGGTTGCCAATCCCTTGAGGCCAAGGCCAATCTTTTTTTCCTCAGGATCTACATTCAAAACCTCTGCCTCCACCACAGCTCCTACTGTTAAAGTTACTCCCTTTTTCTTCCCCCTGTTTAACTCTGCTACATGAATAAGGCCGTCTACACCATCCTCCAATTCTACGAATGCCCCAAAATTTGCTATATTTGTCACTTTGCCGATGACAGACATGCCGGCATGGTATCTATCTGCTATCCCTTGCCAGGGGTTTTTATGAAGCCCTTTTGTGCTGAGCGAAAGTCTCTGCTTGTCTTTATCTATACCAATAACCTCTGCCTCTGCCTCTTGCCCCTTTTGGAAAAGCTCTGTCGGGTGTTTTATCTTTTTCCACGACATATCAGATATATGCACCAGGCCATCTATGCCATTCTCTAAGCCGATGAAGACGCCAAAATCAGTTATATTTTTTATCGTTCCCTTAACCTTCGTTCCTTTTGGATATTTCTTTTCAATTTCATCCCAGGGGTTCGGCTCAAGCTGTTTAAGGCTTAAAGAAATCTTCTTGTTTGCAGAGTCTACCTCCAACATCTTTACCTCTACCGTATCTCCAATTTTGAGCCTCTGAGATGCATCCTTTATCTTAGCCCAGCTCAGTTCAGACAGGTGTATTAACCCCTCCAGCCCTTCTTCAAGCTCCACAAAGGCGCCATAGTCTGCAAATTTTACGACTACACCGTTTATCTTTGACCCAATCGGATATTTTTCTTTTACGGTATCCCAGGGGTTCGGCTTTATCTGTTTCAAACCGAGGGCTATCTTATTTTCTTCTTTATTAAACTTTAGAACCTTGACAGATATCTTGTCGCCAACCTTAAAAATATCTGCCGGATTTTTAATCTTTCCCCATGAAATGTCAGAAACATGCAGCAAGCCATCTATGCCGCCTAAATCAACAAAAACGCCATAGTTGGTAGTGTTTTTTACAATACCCTCTACAATCTTGCCTTCCTCAAGCACATGAACAGTATCTTTTTTGATCCGCTCTCGCTCCTCTTCCAAAACTGCCCTTCGTGATACTACAATATTGGGTTTTCGTCTGTCATACTGCAGTACCTTGAATATACAAAGGCTGTTAAGAAGTTTATCAGGATTATTCATAAGCCTGGTGTCTACCTGAGAACCTGGAAGAAAGGCAGTAATGCCGTGTAAATCAACACTAAAACCGCCTTTTATCTTTTGAAGGATTCTCCCCTCTATGGTCTTGCCTGTATTGTATGCCTCTTCTATCTCGCTCCACATTCTTAACTGCTTAGCCTTTGCTGCTGAGAGGACCACATAACCTCTGTCGTCATCGCTGCTTTCCATGAGCGCCTCTATCTCGTCTCCGACTTTTATTGTAAGATTCCCTTTTATATCTAAGAACTCCTTAAGAGGTATCTGCCCTTCCGATTTATATTCCATGTCAACCACAACCACATCTTTGGTAATGCCCACAACCCTTACCTTGATAATCTCCCCTTCTTTCAGCTCCTTAACCATTCTTTCAAAAAACATTATTTCAGTAACATCGGTATCTGCGGGTGTTTCTGCGTTTATCTTATTTGGTAGGTTGTTTGTCATTCAACAAGCGCCCCCTTGCTTTTTAAATTTCCCAAAAAATATAGCATAATTGAAAGGAGAGTGCAATCAAATGATAAGCTGGGATATGGTTTTTTAAAAGTGCAGTGGGGGGATTCTCCAATAAAATAAAAAAAGGGATTAGCCGGATAGGCTACTCCCTGTAATTTTTCTGGCGTCCCCACCGGGATTCGAACCCGGGTTACCGCCGTGAAAGGGCGATGTCCTTGGCCTCTAGACGATGGGGACTTCTAACTGCCGTGAGTGGTAAGTCGTGAGTAGTAAATGGTCAAATCATTTTTCTTATTTATTATTCACAACTTACTATTTACGACTTACGGTTTTTACTGGTGAGCCGCCCGGGATTCGAACCCGGGGCCCACGCCTTAAAAGGGCGTTGCTCTGCCATCTGAGCTAGCGGCTCTCTATATTTCGGATTGGCGATTTTAGATTTGCGATTTTAAAATCCGAAACCCGCAATCCGAAATCTCAAATCTATAAGAACGGATTCTCAATCATTATAGCTTCTTTTCTTCCAGCGCCTACTGAAACCATTATTATACTTACTCCGATTAATTCTTCAAGTCTTTTTATATATCTCTGTGCATTTTTAGGCAATTGAGCTAATTTTGTGACATTGCTTGTTGGTTCTTTCCATCCATCAATAATTTCATATACAGGTTTGCACTTATTGAGAATGTCAATATCAGACGGGAAATCTTTTAAGACCTTACCGTCATAATCATATCCGGCGCATATCATTATCTTATCTAAATTATCTAAAACATCCAGCTTGGTCAGCACCATGCCGTCAATGCCGTTTATCCTTACCGAGTATTTTCCGGCTACTGCATCAAACCAGCCGCACCTCCTTGGTCTGCCGGTTGTTGCGCCGTATTCTCCACCTTGTTCTCTGAGCCTTGTTCCTTCTTCTCCTTTTAATTCTGTTGGAAAAGGCCCTTCTCCAACTCGTGTGGTATATGCCTTGGATATGCCGATGACCTTGTCAATCTTTGTCGGCCCGATACCGCTCCCTGTTGCAGCCTCTCCTGCGACTGTATTGCTGGATGTAACAAAAGGATATGTGCCGTGGTCTATATCAAGGAGTGTTCCCTGTGCGCCTTCAAACAAGACCTTTTTTCCTGCCTTCATTGCATTATCAAGATATATGCCGGTGTCTGCAATATGTTTTGCAATTTTCTCTGCATACGACATATATTGATAATACATATTGTGCATTTCAAAACCATCCTCATGGAACAGGTTCTTTAATATATGATTTTTTTCAAGGAGATTGGTCTTGAGTTTTTCTCTAAACACCTCTTCCCTGAGCAGGTCGCCGCATCTTATGCCGCATCGTGCAACCTTGTCTTCATAGGCAGGGCCAATGCCCCTTCCTGTTGTCCCTATTCTATGTTTACCTCTAAATCTTTCTCTGACCACATCAAGTTTTTTGTGATACGGCATTATAAGATGAGCGTCTTCGCTTATAAGAAGATCGCCGCTATCCTGAAATTGACCTTTTGCGCGCAGAGCGTCAATCTCTTCTAAGAGTATTGCAGGGTCTACCACAACCCCATTTCCTATGACGCACTTTTTGCCCTTGTGCAGGATGCCTGACGGGATAAGGTGGAGGATAAATTTTTCGCCGTCTACTACAACGGTGTGGCCTGCGTTGTTGCCTCCCTGAAATCTCACGATTACATCAGCATATTCGCTCAGTATATCTACTATCTTGCCCTTTCCTTCATCTCCCCACTGGGCTCCGACAATCACAACATTCTTAGCCATGTATTCCAGCTCCACTTCTTTTTACCCCAACCTTGCCCCCACTTTAATAAAGAAGGGGGCTGGGGGAGTTATCCTTCCAGTGCGGCAACTACATTTTCCACATCAAAGGCAAAGCCGATGGCAGCGCATGGATAGCCGTATTTCTGCATCAGGCTGTCATATCTGCCGCCGGCTACAATCGCCTTTCCCACACCCTGCGCAAATCCCTCAAATATTATGCCTGTGTAGTAGTCAAAGCCCCGTATCTCTGCCATGTCAAAGGTTATAAATTTTTTAAATCCCTTTTTGTTGAGTATCTGTAAAATCTTTGAAAGATTTTCTACGGCTGTTTTAGCCTGCCTGTTAAAGGCTATGGATAAGGCCTTTTCCAATATCTCTTCGCCTCCGAATAAAGAGGGGATGAGGTTGATGGCTTTTTTATCTTTATCGCCCACCTTTTTGCCTAAATTGTTTAGTATCGCTTCCAATGCAGAGCCATCTTTAAGGGCGATGGCGTTTTTTATATTGCCCCTCTCTTTATCATCTATCTTCAAATTGTCTATACAGCCCTTAACAAATCCTACTTCACCGATATCTATCTTGAAATCCTTAAGCCCCAAGCCTTTAAGGCTGTTGATTGCTATGGTGATTATCTCTGCATCTGCATCAGGGGTGTTTTTCTTTGTGATAAGCTCCGCCCCTATCTGTTGAATCTCTCTCGGTCTGCCGCTCCGCGGTTCCTGATACCGAAAGATTTTTTCATTGTAGCATATTCTGAGGGGCAGTTTATAATCTCTCATCCGCGTAGCTACAACCCGTGCTATCTGCGGGGTTATGTCAGGCCGTATAGCTACTATCTTGCCTGTGGCCGGATCTATAAATTTAAAGACCTTATCCCTTAAATCCGCTCCAAGCCCTATGGAAAGCACATCAAGATATTCAAGGAATGGAGTAATTACCCTTTGAAAGCCGCATTGTTCCATGACTGAGAGGATAGTTTTCTCTATATTTTCTATCGTGCTTGCCTCATCAGGCAGGCTATCCTTTACGCCAGGGGGAAGGGATATGTTTAATGGCTTCATAGCTCATAGCTGATAGCTGATAGCTGATAGCTGACAGCTCATAGTAGTTGCTATGAGCCATGAACTATGAGCCATGAGCTACAGCTTTACCACCTTTGCAGAAATCATATTCGGCAGTTTTAAAAGTTTCGCAAGCAGGTCTGCGGGTAGCGGCGTGTCTATATTCCAAACTGACACAGCCTCTCCGCCAATTGCCTGTCTGCCGAGATGCAGCCTTGCTATATTGATATTGCCTGTGCCGAGCAAAGCGCCTACATTGCCGATAACGCCAGGCTTATCATAATTGTGAAGCACAAGGAGGTATCCTTCCGGCACCGCATCCAGAAAAAATTTATCCATCCGGACAATCCGCGGTTCTTTTTTGCCGAAGAGCGCGCCTTCTATAAGATTTTCCGATTCTTTTGTCTTTACCTTGATTGTAATGCTGCTGGCAAAATCAATAGCCCTTGAACTTTTTATCTCTATCACCTTTATGCCACGCTCCTTTGCGACAAACGGCGCATTCACAAAATTCACCTGCTGGTCCATCAACTGATCAAGCAGCCCTTTTATTGCGGCGATAGTAACCGGCGCCACATCATAAGAAACCACATCGCCGCTGTATTCTACGGCAACCTCCTCTATGCCGCCCTTGAGAATCTGTCCCTGAAAACTCCCCAGCTTTTCAGCGAGCGTGATATAAGGACTAAGGCTTGCAAGCAGTTCTGCAGGCACAGACGGCACATTCACCGCATTTCGTATCGTGCCTTTTACCAGATAATCCACAATCTGCTCTGCTATTGATATAGCAACATTTTCTTGCGCCTCTGCCGTTGATGCGCCGAGGTGCGGCGTTAAGATTACCTCTTCCATTTGTAAAAGAGGATTATCAGGCGGCGCCGGCTCTTTTTCAAACACATCCATTGCCGCGCCCGACACTATGCCGGCCTTTATGGCATCGCACAAATCCTTTTCATGGACTATCCCGCCTCTGGCGCAGTTTATAATCTTCACGCCCTTTTTCATCTTTGCAAATGCGTCTTTATTCACCAGATTTTTTGTCTCATTGGTAAGCGGGACATGTATGGATATAAAATCGCTTTTTTTGTATAACTCATCCAGCGACACCAATTCAACCCCCATTCTATTCGCTGCCTCCTGCGACAGATAAGGGTCATACGCAATCACATTCATCTTGAGCCCCTGCGCCCTGTCCGCAACAACGCTTCCTATATTGCCCACGCCGAGTATGCCGAGGGTCTTGCCTGTTACTTCAGTGCCTTCAAATTTTTTCTTTTCCCATTCGCCTTTGCGCATGGACGCAGTTGCCTGAGGGATTTTTCTTGCCAGCGCCATGAGCATTGAAACCGCATGTTCCGCAGTGGTTATGGTATTGCCGCCAGGGGTGTTCATCACAACAATCCCCTTTTTAGTGGCAGCCGCAGTATCAATATTATCAACACCGGTTCCTGCCCTGCCGATAACCTTGAGATTATCCGCAGCCTCTATAATCTCGGCAGTAACTTTTGTAGCGCTTCTTACAACAAGGGCGTGATAATTCTTAATCACCTTTTTCAATTCTTCGGGTTTTAACTTCGTGTTTACATCAACCTGCAATCCAGGCGCACTCTTAAAAATCTCAACACACCTGTCCGACATGCTGTCGCTGATAAGAACCTTCATTAATTCCTCCAAATGGGCAGACACGGAGGTCTGCCCCTACAATTATTTATATCCTTCCATCAAAATTTCCTGAGCCGCTGCCACACCTTTGCCAAACTCAACCTTGTGCCCGAATTTTCTGAGCGCCATCTCGATGGACGATATGGCGACGATTATATCAAAGGTATCAACATACCCAAGGTGTGCGACCCTGATAATCTTCCCTTTGAGGTGATCCTGACCGCCTGCCATGGTGATGCCCATGTCGTCGCGCAGGTATTTCACGAATTTCCCGCCGTCAACACCTTCCGGCATATATGCGCCGGTCGTGGCGTCGCTGGGGCTGTCCGGGGCAAGGAGTTTAAGACCCATTGCCTTCACAGCCGCCCTTGTTGCCCTGGCAAGCCGATTGTGTCTTGCAAAAACATTTTCAAGACCTTCTTCCTTTAGCATCTTGAGCGCATCCCTCAAACCTATAATAAGTGACGCTGCCGGTGTATATGCAGTGGTGTTATCCTTTAAATTTTTCCGCTCTTTCTTAAAATCAAAATAAAATCTCCGGCACTTTGCCGTTTCCATAAACCTCCACGCCTTTTCGCTCAGAGCGGCAAATGCCAGACCCGGCGGCAGCATAAACGCCTTCTGCGAGCCTGAAACCAAAACATCAATTCCCCATTCATCCATCGGCGTAGGGAAAACTCCAACAGAAGTTATGCCGTCAACAATCAAAAGACAATCCTGCCTATCCTTTACCAGTGCCGCAATTTCTTTTACAGGATGCGCAACCGTGGTGGATGTCTCGCTTGCCTGCATCAAAACGCCCTTTATCCTGGGGTTCGCATCCAGAGCCTTCTTCACCTCTTTTGGATCAACCGCCTTGCCCCATTCCACATTCAACCAATGCGCCTTCAAACCGTAAGCCTCTGAAATCTTCCCCCATCGCTCGCCGAACTTTCCGCCGTTTATCACAAGAACCTCATCTGCCGGAGAAAAGAGGTTTACGATGGCTCCTTCCATAGCCCCTGTGCCTGATGCTGCAAGGATCAACACATCCTGCTTTGTTTGAAATATATACTTTAAATCCTCTTTGGCCTCGGCAAATATGGCTGAAAACTGCGGAGTCCTGTGGTGAATCATAGGCTGCGCCATGGAAAGCAGCACATTTTCCGGCACCGGCGTAGGCCCTGGCGCGAGCAAAAATCTCTTTTTCATACGAAATACTCCTCCTAAATTGCCAAATGGCATAGTGGGATTTATCCCAAAATTAGACGGTAGAAATTAACAAAGAGGAAGTTGTAAGTCAAGAAAAATTATATTAACTATGTCAAGTTTATAGACAGGGATAGTCCATTGGGAAAGGGCAATTCTTGGCTAAAAAACTATCGTAAAAGAAGGTGTCTATCATAGTAGAGCATACTTAAACGTAATAATCACCCCCCCCAAAAATCAAAGTCTATTTTTGGGGTCATATTTCTCCTGTCATATTTCTCCTTGACATTCTACGCAAAGTAGAATATATTTATCTCAGTAAGTCTTAAACAGGGATTGGAGCTATGATAAAACGGTTTGCAAATACATTCAGGCCTACGAAAAAAGGCCTTGGCCGCGCCATGGGAGACCTGGAAAAGGATATTATGGATATCCTATGGTTGAAGGAAGAGGCCACAGGCAAAGAGGTTTTTGAAGAACTCAGGCATTCAAGGAATGCGGCGATTACAACTGTTCTTACTGTCCTTGACAGGCTTATCAATAAAGGGATGGTGAGGAAGGCAAAGGGTGAAAGCGTATATATATACTCTCCTGCACTGACAAAAGACGAGTTTACAGATATAGTCTCCCATGAGGTAATGAGGGGCGTCATGGATATATCCGCAAACTCTGCCGTTGCTTCATTTGTAGATATTTTGGCAGAGACAGACCCTAAAGAGTTGGACAGACTTTCTAAGCTTATAGACAAGAAGAAGAAAGAAATAAGGCAAAAGGCGGGGTAATATAATGCTTCTCTTTATACCAGTCATCTTTGCTCTGATTTTTGGCATAGTCGTTTATGATTTTCCGCAGTTGATTTCCTTTACAGCGGCAATAGCGCAGTGGTGCCAGAATTTATTTCTCCAGTGTCTCGAATACCTGCTCATTATAAAGATGTTCTTCCTTTGGTTCGGAATTGTGATTGTTGGCGCGATGTTTACGTATGCTATTTTAAAGGGGGCGCTTACACTATTCAGAACATATGTTCATATAAAAGGATTTCCCAAGGCTGATTATGGCGATTTTGTAGCTATAAAGGATGACAGGCTAAAGACAGCATTTACCCACGGTCTTTTCAATCCTCGAATATATATATCAACAGGGCTTGTCAATTCTCTTGACAGTTCTGAGCTTAAGGCAGTGTATTTGCATGAACTACACCATAAAAATAGCAGAGACCCGCTTCGTTTCTTCCTTTTATCAATTTTGAAAGATACCTTCTTCTATATCCCCATAGGCAGATTTGTTGAGAAGCTTCTGTATAGCAAGATTGAGATTGAGGCAGATAAGGCAGTTGTTTTAGCAATGCAGGAACCAATGAGCCTTGCAGGGGCGCTTTTGAAGATAACAGGCTTTAATAAGAATATGGTTATGATTCAGCAGGCATCTATTAGTGGTTTTGGCTCTACAGAGGGGAGGGTAAGGAGACTTATTGAAGAGACGAGCGACAAGATTAAACTCCCTGCGGCGAACGCAATAATAGTTAGTGTTGTTCTATCAGGCCTCTTAATCTTTTCTCTTGGTTTCCCGTTATTTGCATCTCTTCCTAAACTTGGAACGTGTGATACAAGCCGCTGTGCTGTTCATATAAATAAGCTGGGGATGGACTGCAAAACACATTGCGAGGCATCTCAAAAGCATATCCACTAAATTTTTTTGGCCGATATATTCTACGGTGCGTAGAAAAAAGCCGATAGGCATCTCGAGAAGGGCAGCCATATTTTAGCAATATGATTGAAGTAGGAAGAAAAAAGGTGTATGTATGTTGCGGCGAGGTGAAATAGTGAAGGAGTCAGGAGTCAGGAGTCAACAGAGAAACGGGGAAACGGAGAAACGGAGAAGCGGAGAAAATTACTCCCCGATTCCCCCATTCCCCCATTCCCGGATTCTCTTGTTATTCTTACTGCTGTTTACTGCCTACTGCTTACTGCCTACTATGGTGGGCATAGCCCACCCTACTGCTGCCTTTGCCGCAGAAACCACTTCCCTTTCCTCTCTTATTGACGAGGCAAAAAAAAATAATCCCGAAATCCGGGCATATCAAAAAAGGATAAAGGCAAAGGAGCACCGGACAAGGATTGAAGGCACACTTGACGACCCGCAGCTCAAGGTTGAAATAGAGGATATCCCAAGGGATAAACCGTTTAGTCTCGGCGATTCAATGCAGACCCGGTATACCTTCAGCCAGATGCTGCCGTTTCCGGGGAAGTTGTCTTTAAAACAAAAGGCGGCGGCAAAAGAGGTTTTAATGGCAGAATCAGAGGCTAAAAACAAAGAGCTTGAAATCATCACAATGCTCAAACAGGCATATTTTGATTATGTCTATATTGTTGAATCAATAAAAACAACAAAAGAGGTAAAGGAACTCCTCTCTCAAATGGCGGAAATTGCTCAAATAAGATATTCAACCAACCAGGCCTCTCAGCAGGATGTTATAAAGGCGCAGCTTGAACTTACCATGCTTAATAATGACCTCATTTACCTTGAGGCCCAAAGGGATGTTGCTGCGGCAAAGATAAATTCTATTTTGAACAGAGATACTGCGTCTCCTGTCGGAGAGCCGGAGGATATAAAGGCATACAGGGTAAATATAAGGCCTGACGATTTGATAAAAACAGCAATTGAGAAAAGTCCGTCATTAAAGGCAATGGAGTATGACATTCAGGCAAGGGATGCAGAGGTTGAGTTAAATAAAACCCACTACTATCCTGATTTTATGGTCGGCGCAGCGCCGATACAAAGAGACGGCAGATTGGATTCATGGGATTTGATGTTTGGCATCAATATACCGCTCTGGCGCAGCAAATACGATAACCAGGTTTCAGAGGCAAGGGCAAATGCCGGGGTTTTGAAATCAAAGCTTAAGGCAGAGCAGAATATAAAAACATTTGAGGTAAAAGAATCTTTTATAAATGTTGAAGCCACAGGAAGGGTAAGAGATTTATATGAGACAGGGCTTTTACCTCAGGCTGAAATTTCTTTTCAATCCGCAATGGCCAATTATCAGACGAGCAGGGTTGATTTTCTTACAGTCCTTGACAGCCAGAGGATGCTTAAAAAGACAAGGGTTGAATATATAAAATCCATTGTCGAATACAGAAAGAATATTGCCCTGCTTGAAAAGGCGGTTGGCGAGGATTTGGAGGGTTCACGCTGAAAAATGTCCACCTGCTTTGTTGTCGCTGCGGCTTCCGCGATCAATATACCTGTAGTTTGCCCATTTATGGGCGTTTTTAAAAGCGCCGATAAATCGGCAAACTACAATGCCGTGCATCTGGGCAATTTTTGAGTGTGAACTATAATATAGTTAAATAGGGGGAGTAATGAAAAAGGTTTTTTTAGGGGTATTTATATTATTTTTTGGTCTTGCCATCGGCGGTGTCGGGACATGGCTGTATGTGAAGAAGTCAGGAGTCAGGAGTCAGGAGTCGGGAGTTGAAACAAAGAAAGAAGGAACCGAGAGAAAGGTTTTATTTTACCGTCATCCTATGAATCCGCAGGTAACTTCGCCTACGCCTCAGAAAGACGAGATGGGTATGGATTATGTGCCGGTCTATGAGGAGGAGGAGGGAGCAGAGGCTGAAACACCGGGCACGGTCAGGATAACCCCTGAAAAGATTCAAAAAATCGGCGTAAAAACAGAAGAGGCTAAAATCAGAACGCTCAAAAGGATTGTGCGAA
>MGRL01000096.1 GCA_001798165.1 Deltaproteobacteria bacterium RIFCSPHIGHO2_02_FULL_43_33 | reverse complement strand
TAAAACAAGAAAAACTCTTTTCCTTGCTTCGGGATAGTTTTTTCTCTTGACAGGGGCCTTTTAATGGGTGTCCCCTTTTCCTTGCCTGTCAAGAAAATAAATCTGTCCCCTTTTCCTTTTGCTTTTCAGTTCCAGTCCTTCTTTTCAGTCCCTATTCATTATCAATAGCTCTAATAGCTTTTTGAGCTGGAGTAAAGCCCGGTCTTAGTTTTAAGGCTATTTCAAACTCTTCCCTTGCCTTATCCATTAACCCCTCCTTTTTATAAGCATTTCCGATATTAATATGAGCCTCTACAAAATCTGGTTTTAGTGTTAATGCTGTGCGGTATTCTTCTATAGCCTCATCAAACCTCTGTTGAATGAAATATACAGATCCAAGGTTATTATGGGCCTCGGCATTGTCAGGATTAAATTTTAAAGCCGTTCGGTATTCCTGAAACGCCTCATCCAGCCTACCCTGTTTAGAATAAATATTTCCTAAATTATAATGGGTCTTTTCAAGGGAAGGATCGAGTTTTAATGCAGCACGATATTCATCTGCGGCATCATCCAGCAGTCCCTGGGCAAGATAAAGGTTTCCAAGATTATTATGAGCTTCAGCATAATCAGGATTGTGTCTTAATGCTGTCCTGAATTCCTGCAGCGCCTCATCCAATCTGCCCTGCTTGAAATAAACATTCCCTAAATTATAATGCGCCGCCGGGTTGCCAGGACTCTGTCGTATCGCGGCAAGGTAGCTTTCTATAGCCTCATCGACCTGCCCTTTCTCGTCAAAGATATTACCGATGTTGCTCTGCGCCCTTGCATGGAGGAAACCGTATCTCGATGCAATTCCGTATTCCCGGAGCGCTTCCGACGCCCGGCCTTGTTTTGCATAGGCAATTCCAAGATTGAAATGGGCCTCTCCGAAATCAGGATTAAGTCTGAGAGCTGTCAGGTATTCCGCGACAGCCTCGTCATTCCAGCCTTGTTCAAAATAAGCCATTCCAAGGCCGGTATGGCTCCTTGCTTTTCCCGGGCTTTTCTTTACTACATCGTGCCACAGGAAAAGAGATTTTTCCCATACGCCGTTTCTCACATAGGTTGTAAATGTAATAAAGACAATCAGTACGAGAAAAAAAATGTCATGAATAAGAGAGAGAGGGCTCGGTACTGTATGAATTCCTTGTTGATGGTAATATGCCTTCATAAATTCATTAACTCATTTCCTGTGAGAGCGAAAATTATATCTTTGCTGAGGCAAATCCCTGGATGTTCAAAAGCGTCAGCAAAGCCGCAACAGATAAAAATCCGCCCGATTGAGCATCGGGCGGATACCATCTTAGCCGAACCATCGCACCTGTATTTCAGTACTTATTGCGCTGTAAAGTTTGCACACGTTGAAGCACTACCAGTGCCCAAATCGACAGTGGGTGTGCCGGCGGCGGGCAGATCAGCGGCTAAAAGGGAGTAACTCGTAAGACTTGTTGCCCTCAATGACGCTGTGCTGTCAGAGTCTCTTCCAAAACATGCATCACCAGTATTATGTTTAGCTATAATCACATATGAAGTACATGAGTTAGAAACTACAGTGCCCGTGGAGCTAACACGAACTCTGTTACTGACAGAGAATCCGACTGATCCAGCAATGTTTCTTATGGAGGCACCGGTACCGCCAACGACAGAGGTTGCTGGATTTTGTGGTCCTTCTGCCATGGTGCCAGTTGCAACACAGCCGCCAACAGTTGTTAACAGGGTGGCACTATCAGTAGATCCATAACCCTGCGTGTCTGCAAAAAGGGCCTCTTCTGTTGTTGCAAGGTTCCTGACATCAGAATTGGCTGCGGCATTGAAGCCCCTGATTCTATATGCGCTGAACTGCGGTATTGCTATGGCTGCCAGAATCGCTATAATGGCCACGACGATGAGGAGCTCTATCAATGTAAAACCCTCTCTCCTTCTGATACTTGGACTTAGCATTTCTGCTATCTTGGTAAACATACTTTTTACCTCCTTTGTTTTTTGAAACTTTTTAGTCTGATTTAATTTAACCTGATTATCCGTGTTTGTTATCTTACAGAATTTTCGTCTTTCACCTCCTTATAATTTAAAGTTTGAAATAAAGGAAAGCCTCATTCTTCTATTGTAAAGAATAAGCAAACATTATGCCAAAATAATTTTTACAATAAAAACAAATGGTTACAATTTAAGAGATTTGGAAGAGGAGCATATACTGACAAAAATTGTCATTTGAATTGACAAAAATTGTCGCGATTCACCAACGTCCAAAATCAGCGGCGGCGTTTACGCCGTCCGCTGGATTTGATTTGTTAGGTATAAGTCTTTTCCATTTGCAGGTATGATACTTCGGAAATATTAGCCTTCTGTTTAGCATGCTCAATGGTCATGCTGACAAGATTGCCTTTTTCATCCAAATCAATATAAAGGTTTTCCGATATTTCTTTTGTTTCTACGACCGACACGGTTGAAAATTCAATAAGCGCCGTATCTGTATCTGAAAAATACCGAATTTTCATAGTTATCCCTCCTTAAAACTTCTATCAAAAAAGACATTATGAACAGTCTCACCGTCTTCCAAAAGTATTACTCTCAGATATTTCCCAACTTCTTCTATATAACTCCACTTTCTTATTCTTCCATCAGTTTGGATTTCTGTTTTCAAGGGAGTGTTAATAGTCTTCAATATCCACTCATTTTTGATAATTGACCTATCTGATCGTTGTTTAACAAATAAGAAATACTGTGTACATTTCATAGTATTATTTTACCGTTTTTTATCTACCTAACAGGGTTATTATACTGCATGGGCCCGCAAGACCTTGCCAATCTCTTCAATCTCTAAATCATGCCTCATCAATCTGCCCCTCATCTCCTCAATCCTTGTCATGGTCTTCCGGTCATAGTATCTTTCTCCGCAATTGAGGCAAACTAAAACCTCCATGGGGAGATAGTATGTTGGGTTGCGTTTTTCAACTCAACGATTTATTGCCATGAATTGTTGGGTTTCGCTTTGCTCAACCCAACCTACTTCTTCATAAGCGCCGTCTGAAGATGACGGAAGGTTATCCATTCTCACTTTTATGATTTCCGCAATCCTTTTTACATTTTCCATTTCCTCGGACAACTCTGTTTCAAACCGCAGAATCTCTTCCTTCTTAAACAAGGACTCCCTACCTTTCAATCTTTTGCTTCACCGTTGGCAACGTTTCCTCCATGTCTACAAGGTCAAAGGGTATGTCACCCAATATCTCTTCTATAAGTCCAATAGCCTTAAAATATGCCTTCGAAGACAACCCATCTACGGCAATATCAACATCCGAACCCCTGTGAAACCTCCCTGTTACAAGGGACCCGAACAGGATAACTCGTTTCCCTCCAATTCTTTTTATCGCAATTGCACACTTCTTAACCTTTTCCATTAACTGGATACGTCTTAACATTAGCATCTCCTCTTCCAGACGCCTTCGATTATCCCATGCCTTTTTATATTTGTCCGCTTCCATATTGGCTTCCTTTGAATATGTTCTTTTTCCTAAATCTTTATCCGGACAGAATTACCCTGCCGCCGCCCGATGGCCATTTTTTCAGCGCTGGAATAAGGCCAATATAGCAATTAAAGAACCTCCCCTTTCAGGTATGAGATAAAGGCAGGATATAGTTCCTGCGCTATCGCGATAAACCTTTTTATGTCCTGCCACCGGAGGTCAAGATAGCGGTGGGCCAGAGTATTCCGGATCTTTGCCGCCTCCGAAAACTTCTCTGCCTCGTCCTCTTTATCAAATATCAGAGAGGCCATCTTAAAGAGGAGTTCCCGCGAGGTTTCAGGCACTTCTTTTCCTTTAAGGGTAAGTATCATTTTTGACAGGTCAAGGGTTGCGTTTATAAGAGATTCGACCCAGCGCTCTATCTCCAGCCTTTTTTCCCTGACAGACTGGTAAACCTTCCAGTCAACCTCTTCTTGATATTTGGGAAGAAATTGAATCTCCCGCTCCAGATAATCCAGATTAGGAAGCAACTTTGCCTTATCTCCCTTGAGCAATTTGCGCCTCTTTATAATAATCCAGCATCCATTCCCTCACATATTCCGCCTCATCGCTTACAATGCACAGGAAATCTAACAGCAAACCGGTGTCCTTGATAATTATCGGCATTCCTTTTCTTATTATCTCGTCTGCAAGGGTGGCCCTTGCCCTGTTGAGCACGATAAGGTCAATCTCCTTTTTCAGTAATCTCTCCAGGTCAAGCGCTATTAGCGCTTCGGCCTGCCACCTCTTTCCCGACAGTTCCCATTCCACTCCATGTTCCGGCCGAAAATAGATCGCAATATCTATATCCCCTTCCTTCCTCACCCGTCCTGTTATGGCTGAGCCGAAAAGAAAGGCAAAGGCCACATCATCCCTCTTTTCAAAATAGGCATTGAGGGTCTTTAACAACATATTCGACAAGTTCTGTTTCATAAATTCTTTATCCCTGTCTTTTTGCCTTTTTGTATCACAAACTCGCTACCCTGTCCATAAGAATCCCCACCAAGGATGTTTACTCAATTCCGTATTTATCCAGTTTATACCTCATAGACCTGAAACTTAGGCCTAACAATTCCGCCGCCTTTTTCTTTACGCCGCCTGATTTTTTGAGCGCATCAAGGATAATTGCCTTTTCATAATCTTCAATGGTCTTTTCCAGGTTTGATGTTTCGGCGCGTGGACACACCGAAACATCAACCGCCTTTTTATGGACAATATAATCAGGAAGACTGTCCGTGAGGATAATACTTGTATTTTCCAGCGCAACAGCCCGCTCTATTATATTCTCAAGCTCTCTTATATTGCCCGGGTATGAGTAAGACTCAAGATAATCCATAGCCTCACGCGATATGCCCTTTATCTCCTTGCCAAGCTCTTTGGTGTGCTTTTCAAAAAAATGCTCCGCAAGAAGCCGTATATCTTCTTTCCTTTCCCTTAAAGGCGGCATCTGGATTGGGATTACATTCAACCTGTAAAACAGGTCTTCCCTGAACCTTCCCTCTTTAACCTCTCTGTCAATTTCCTTGTTTGACGCCGCAATGATTCTTACATCTACCGCTATATCCTCAATCCCGCCGACCCTCCTGAAATTCCTTTCCTGAATTACACGCAGGAGCTTTACCTGAAGCTGAACAGGAAGCTCTGTTATCTCATCAAGGAATATGGTGCCTTGATTTGCCATTTCAAATAAGCCGCTTTTATTTGCAACAGCGCCTGTAAATGCGCCCTTCTGGTGGCCAAACAATTCGCTCTCTATAAGGTTTTCCGGTATTGCGCCGCAATTTATCGGCACGAATGGTTTATCCTTTCTGTCTCCTTCGTAATGTATTGCCCTTGCAACAAGCTCCTTGCCTGTGCCGCTTTCGCCTGTAATAAGGATGTTTGCCTTTGCGCTTGTAACCCTTTTTATAATTTCGTATATCTCCAGCATCCTGGGGCTTGTACCAATCAGGTTTGCAAAACCATATTTGCTCTTGAGTTCTTTTTTAAGGAGAATATTCTCTGTCTCAAGCCTTTTCCTATCCAGGGCATTTTTAATAATATATTTTACTTCATCTATCTTGAACGGCTTTGTGAGATAGTCATATGCCCCTGCCTTCATAGCATCAATAGCAGTATCAACTGACGCATATGCGGTAACTATCAGGACTATAGTCTCCGGACTGGTCTCTTTTATATTTTTCAAAAGCTCAACGCCGCCCATGCCTTTCATCCTGACATCGCTTATTACAAGGTCGTAGCTGCTGTTATTAAAAAGCCTCATCGCATCTTCTCCGCCGGAGGCAGAACTGACCCTATAGCCTTCCTTTTTGAGCATGATTTCAAGGAAGTCTCTTATGCTTTTTTCATCGTCAACTATGAGTATTTTTTCTTTTGACATATTGTTTTTAGTTGTCATAAATTTGTAGTCTGCCGATTTACCTGCCTGCACAGGCAGGTCGGCGATTTTAAAATACGCCCATAAATGGGCAAACTACATCTACTTATTTTGTTGTCCTCACCATTGGCAACAGTATCCTAAAACTCGTTCCTTCTCCTTTTTTGCTTTTCACCTCTATTTTTCCCTTATGGCCTTCTATAATCCTGTGAACTACGGCAAGGCCCAGCCCTGTGCCGGAATCCCTTGTTGTAAAGAACGGGTCAAATATTTTTTCTATTACATCCGATGAAATGCCATGCCCTGTGTCTGAAACGGTTATTTCAACAGAGTCAGGCTGAGGGCCGGAGGCTAAAGGCTGATGGCTTGCATCTTTTATCTGACCCCTGGTTTCTGCGCGGGCGGGGACAAGCCCCGCCCCTACATCTTGCTTCTTGCTTCTTGCCTCTACGACAAGCCTTCCCCCATCAGGCATTGCATGACCGGCATTTAAAAAAAGATTCCAAAACACCTGTTTTAGCTGGCGGCTGTCGCCTTCTACAAAAATGCTGTTTTCCAGTTCAGTCTGAATGTCTATATTTATGGATTCCGGGCTGTTCTTGAACATATCCACAGTTTCGCTTATAATATCATTCAAATTTACTTCTGCCATTTTTGTAGCCGGTTTTGCAAAAAGCAGAAAGTCTGCGACAAGGACGTTTAATCTGTCTGCCTCTTTTATGACAATATCCATAAGGCGCTGATTGTCATTATTTAATTGCAAGCTGTCTTTAAGAACCTGCACAGAGCCGCTTATTGATGCCAGCGGGTTTCTGACTTCGTGAGACAGGCTGGCTGCCAGTTCGCCAAGGGCGTGGAGCCTGTCAACCTTCCGGAGCTGCTCTTCCATATTTTTAAGCCTTGTTAAATCCTGAAATATTACTATATAGCCGCCATCCTTCATGGGCGATACGGCAAGGCCAAGAAACAATTCTTTTCCATCCTTCGTCTTGAAGGGAGTATCTATCCTCAAATATGAAGAATCCTCTTCATCAGGGGGAATGGAATAATTGCCGGTCTCCAGTAAATCATGGAAGAGTATGTCAACTGTCTTATTATACATCTCTCCAAGCGTCCAACCGGTAATCTTTTCCGCAGCCTTGTTAAAGGATGTTATCCTCGCATCGGCATCTATGGTAAGTATCCCGCTGTTTATATTCTCTACAATATATTTATTCATGGCTTCAAGCTTTTTAAAGTCAATCTTTTTTTCTTCAAGCTCTCTCTCTACCTTTACAGTCCTTTCTGCAAGATAGCCTGTCAGAAATGCGACGGTAAAAAAGCCTATGATGTTAAGCGCTACAGTGGCAAGTATATCTTCTCTTTCGTAACTAATGCCGCCACTGAGGACAGATTTAAAATCTGTCCCCAATACCTTGTAGCCTGCCGGGAGTATCTTATAAAAATCAAGGTTAACCAAAAGTCCGTATGCTATGCTGCTTGCAGACGCAGCATAAAACCCGCCTTTGCGATTGAGAAGAATGCTGGCGCTTATTATTGACAGAAAATAGAGGAATGATAAAAGGCTTTCTAACCCGCCAGTCGTATATACGGTGGCAGTAACAAGAATGATATCGCCGAATACCTGAAGATACGCAAACAACCTTACATCTTTAATCCATTTGAAGATGACTGAATAGAAGATTGTCAGCAAACAGGTAATTATTATGATTGCGTATATAGGATAGGGGCTTGACTGAAACGGCGAGGTTTGCCTGAGCTGAAACCAAAGGGATGTGCCGAGGAATATAATGACAAGAGCCACCCTGAAGACCATCAGCCATTTAAGTCTGGCCATTAAAGTAGCATATAAGGCGGGAGTGGTGGGCATTGCAGATTTGCGATTTACGATTTACGATTTACGATTTACGAATTTAATTCGACAACCGACAATCGAAAATCGTAAATATTTTTTAGCCTCCTGCCGCGCCGGCAAGCTTGAATATCGGCAGATACATGGTAATAACTAACCCGCCTACCACTACGCCAAGAAATGCCATAAGCGCCGGCTCTATAAGGGACATCAGTGTATCAACTGCCTGGTCTACTTCTTCTTCATAGAAGTCTGCGATTTTGCTCAGCATTGCATCCAGTGCGCCTGTGGATTCACCGACTGCTATCATCTGAACAACCATGGAAGGGAAGACCTTTGTTTCAGCGAGAGGCTCGGCTAATGTCTTACCTTGACTTAGTGCTGTTCTTGTCTTCATTATCGCTGACTCTATTGTCTTATTGCCCGCTGTCTTTGCAACAATCTCAAGGGCCTCAAGTATGGGCACGCCGCTCGCCATCATGGTAGCCATTGTCCTTGTAAATCTTGCCACAGCAGTCTTTCTTATAAGGTCACCGAACACAGGGGCTTTTAATATAAGGTCGTCTACTATCACCCTGCCTTTTGCCGTATGGTAAAATTGCCGGAATCCCACACCTGCGCCGGTAATTATACCAGCAAACAGCCACCAATATTTTTTCAGGCCCTCACTCAAATTTACAACAAACTGCGTAGGCGCTGGAAGGGCGCTCCCAAAATCTGCAAACATATTCTGAAAGATAGGAACAACATATAAGAGCAGAACAGCCACTATTATACCGGCGATTATGCAGATTACAAGAGGATACATAAGTGCGCCTTTAATCTTGCCTTTTAATTTTTCCGCCTTTTCCATGAAACCCGCAAGCCTGCTCAATATGGTATCCAGAATACCGCCCACCTCGCCTGCTGCAACAAGGTTTACATAAAGGTCGTCAAATGTTTTTGGATGTTTGCGGAGCGCATCGGCAAATGTAGAGCCGCCTTCAACGTTCTTTTTAACTTCTGTCAAAATTGTTTTGAATAGTTGGTTCTGCTGCTGGCTGGAAAGTATCTCCAGGCACTGGACAAGGGGAAGGCCCGCATCTATCATTGTGGCAAACTGGCGGGTAAAGATGACGATTTCTTTAGTAGTAACCTTGCCGCCAAGTCCAGGAATTTTTAATGCAAAACCGCCTGCCTTTTTTTCTGCAAGCCTGCTTGTTATTATCTGCTGTCTTCTAAGCGCAGAATTAGCAACAGCCATGCTTACAGCCTCTATCTCACCCTTTCTCGGCTCGCCGCTTAAAGTTTTTCCTTCGTACGTGAATGTTGGCATAATTTTAACCCCAATTAAGAATTATAAATTACGAATTATGAATGAGTCAATTTTTAATTCCTAATTCCTAATTCGTAATTCTATCTAACCATCCCGCCAGGTCTCATGCCGCCTGTATTTGCTATCATCTGCCTTAATTCATCAGGTTCACTGCTTCTGCCAATAGCCTCCTCCAACGATATAAATCTTCGCTGATAAAGGATTAAAAGGCTCTGATTCATAGTCTGCATGCCGAATTTGGCCTGGCCCACCTGCATCTGCGAATATATCTGATGAACCTTGTCTTCTCTTATAAGGTTTCTTATCGCAGGGTTTGGAACCATAATCTCCAGCGCCAGCGCCCTTCCCTTACCGTCTGCTGTTGGTATTAAGAGCTGCGACATAACGCCTTCAAGGACAAAAGAAAGCTGCGCCCTTATCTGAGACTGTTGGTGTGCCGGGAATACATCAATAATCCTATTCATTGTTTGAACACAGGAGTTAGTATGCAACGTTGCAAAACACACATGGCCGGTCTCTGCAACTGTTAAGGCAGTCTCTATCGTTTCCATGTCCCTGAGCTCTCCGAGGAGAACCACATCGGGGTCTTGCCTTAATACATGTTTTAATGCCTTCTTAAAGGTCTGCGTATCTGCCCCAACCTCTCGCTGGTTTACAAGGGCCTTTTTTGATGGGTGCAGATATTCAATCGGGTCTTCTATTGTTATAATATGATCTTCTCTTTCCTCATTTATCCTGTTTATCATAGAAGCAAGGGTTGTAGATTTTCCGCTGCCTGTAGGACCGGTAACAAGGATTAGTCCCCTCGGCTTCTTAGTAAACTCCTCTACAACCGGCGGAAGGCCAAGCTCCTGAAATGTCTTTATCTGAAAGGGAATGGTTCTGAAAACGCCTGCCACTGCCCCTCTCTGAATAAACAGGTTGCCCCTGAATCTGGATAGCCCCTTTAAACCAAATGAAAAATCCAGTTCATTTTCCTCTTCAAATTTATGTTTTTGCGCATCTGCCAGAACAGTATATGTCATCTGTTTGGTATCAGTTGGAGTTAACAATGGAATGTCAAGCGGTAAAAGCTTGCCGTGTATTCTAATCCTCGGCGGAGAACCTGCGGTTATATGCAGGTCAGAGCCGTTTTTATCTATCATAAGCTTCAACAAATCCTGAAGAGTCGGACCTTTTCTTGGTTCAGTTGCCTCTGGCATGATGTCTCCTTATGAATACCGTTGTCCGTGTCCGTTATCCGTGGCCGTAAAGACTACGGACACGGAACACGGTCACGGTTCACGGCCACTAGTCCGCCATTGTTGCCCTAACCACTTCTTCTATTGTTGTTACGCCCTCTTTTATTTTGGTAATCCCGCTCATCCTTAAGCTCTTCATCCCTTCCTTTATAGCGCCCCTTTTTAATTCAGCGGATGATGCGCCATTCAGCACAAGCTCTTTTAAGGTGTCGGTAAGCGCCATAACCTCGTAAAGGGCTATCCTCCCCTTGTAACCTGTGCCGCCGCATGTTGCACATCCCTTGCCATGAAAACATTTGAATGTCTTAGCCTCCTCAGGGGGAATGCCTATATCTATGAGGCCCTGTACTGGCATATGAACCTCTTCTTTGCAATCCTTGCATATCTTTCTGGCAAGTCTTTGAGCCAATATAAGGTTTGTAGCTGAGGCAATGAGGAATGGCTCTATACCCATGTTTAAAAGCCTGTTTACTGTTGAAGGCGCATCGTTTGTATGAAGGGTAGAAAGAACAAGATGACCTGTAAGGGCTGCCTTAACGGCAATCTCAGCTGTTTCAAAATCTCTTATCTCTCCAACCATGATGATATCAGGGTCCTGCCTCAAAAAAGACCTCAGCGCGCTTGCAAAATTTAAACCAATAGCCTCATGCATCTGTACCTGGTTTATACCTGCGAGATTGAATTCTACAGGGTCTTCGGCAGTGGAGATATTATCAGTAATCTGGTTTAATTCTGAAAGCGCTGAATAAAGCGTTGTTGTCTTGCCGCTGCCGGTAGGGCCGGTAACAAGAACCATACCCCACGGCTTTTCAATGGCATCCTTAAAATCCTTTAAAGCCTTTTCCTCAAATCCCAGCTTCGTCATATCCAGCTGCAGATTGGATTTATCAAGAAGCCTTAGAACAACCTTTTCTCCAAAAAGCGTGGGCAGAACAGAGACGCGGTAGTCCATCTCCTTATCCTTGCCAAGTTTCATTTTTATCCTTCCGTCCTGCGGCAGTCGTCTTTCTGCAATATCCAGGTTAGACATAATCTTTAGCCTGGATACAATAGCATTTTTAAGCTTGAATGGCGGCTTCATAACCTCTGCAAGAACACCGTCAACCCTATACCTGACCCTGAACGATTTTTCATACGGCTCTACATGGATATCGCTGGCTCCTCTCTTGATTGCATCAGTAAGGATAATGTTTACCAGCTTTACAACAGGCGCATCTTCAACCGCCTTCTTAAGGTCAGCTACATCAACCTCTTCTTCCTCGTGCAGAATCTCCATCTCGCTTTCATCAAATTCCGTTAAAACATCGCCAAGCTCCATTTCTGCGGCAGCATAGTATTTTTCTATGGCGCTTTTTATAGCAGCCTCGGATGCGACCACTGATTCAACATTGTAGCCTGTCAGGAATTTTATATCGTCTATTGCGAAGATATTGGAAGGGTCGGCCATTGCCATCACCAATGTGGAGCCGGTCCTGCTGATTGGAATGACCTGATATTTATTGGCAACATTCTCTGGAATGAGTTTTATTACTTCGGGGTCTATCTCTGTGGTATTAAGGTCTACCGCTGGTATACCGTATTGCTTGCTTAAAAAACCGGTAAGGTCTTTTTCCTGTATATAGCCAAGCTTGGCAAGATTATAGCCTAATCGGCCCCCTGATGCCCGCTGCTCCTCAATAGCCTTTTTAAGCTGGTCATGTGTTATAAGCTTTTCCCTGACCAAAAGTTCACCAAGCCTGTCAGCCATAAATACGACACCTCACAAATTAACTGCCACCACCCGCCCTGTGGCCAAGATTATTAACAGATTGTTGAAAAACTCAACAATCTCTGATTACACAGATAAAAGATTAGATTACACAGATTGAAACTCCTTGAAATATCTGTGTAATCATCTTTTATAATCTGTGCAATCAAGGCTGTTAATGACTTTTTCAACAGCCTGTTAACTTGCTTTACTAATATTATTAGAAAATAGTTTAGATTGTCAAGGGCATTATATTTCATAACTATTCACAATACAAAAAACCAATACAAAAAACAAAGACTAAAATAAAAGATAAGGGATGGAGTTATAACTGCTTAAAGTGCTCAAACCCTTCTCTTGCCAGAGGAAATACTGCCCCATTTTCATCCAAAACAGTTATAGCAAATTCCTTGGGAACTATCTCGCCAATTTGTGTAATTTGCATCCCTAATTCTTTTGCAAGGACATCTATTTGATTGGCATTATTCATAGAAGCAGTAAAAAGCAGTTCATAATCCTCTCCCCCTGCCAATGATAGCATTATATCTTCCGGATGGTCTAATATCCACCTTTTAAGGGCAGTGGATAATGGTATGCTTTTAAGCCATACCTTAGCGCCCACCATGCTTTCTTCTGCAATATGCCGCAAGTCTGAGATAAGGCCGTCGCTGACATCTATCATAGATGTTGCAAGCCTCTTTTCAGCAATAATCCTCCCTTCCTTCACCCGTGGCAAAGGGTCTATATGCTCCAGCATAGCGTCCTTTAAGAACGGGTCTGTTATTATCCTATCGCCTTTTTCTTTCCATATCTTCAGCCCAAGGCCGGAATCTCCAAGGCAGCCGGTTACATATACCCTGTCCCCAACCGAGGCCCCTTTCCTGAATATCACTTGGTCCTTTGGAACCTCACCAAGCATTGTTGTGTTTATTACTATTTTATCAGGGGCAGAGGAGGTGTTGCCGCCAATGAGAGCAACTCCAAACTCATCAGCCCTTTCCTTTATTCCTCTATAAAGAAGGCTTATAAAATCTGTTGAAGTCGTTGGCGGAAGGGCTATGGATGTGAGCAGGAAGGCAGGAGTTCCGCCCATTGCAGCAATATCACTTAAGGATATGCTTACAGCCTTTTTGCCCAGATTGTAAGAAGCTGAGTATTTGAGAGAGAAGTGTATGTCTTCAATAAGTGTATCTGTCGTGCAAAGGAGGTATTTTGTCTCATCCTGTATTGTAACTGATGTGTCATCCCCAATGCCTTTTATAACCCTTGGATGGCTAACAGTAAACTGATTAGCCAGCTTTTTTATCAGACCCAGCTCTCCGAGTTCTTTGATTTGCATAAAATCGTTATAGCGAAAAGCGTTATAGCGTTATAGCGTAAAACGGCATTACGCTACAAACGCAATAAACGCCATAACGCAACTACCTTGCCGCCGCAGCGATTCTCTTGCCCAGTGGACGAAGGGGCTTTTTCACTGCCTTCACCTTTTTCTTGAGCGCTACCTTAAGCACATCATCCATATGTCTTACAAAGACAAATTTAAGCTTTTTTTGAATATCCTTTGGTATCTCCTCTATATCCTTTTTATTTCTCTCCGGCAGTATGATGGTATTGATCTTTGCCCTTAATGCTGCCAATGCCTTTTCCTTAACGCCGCCTATAGGCAAGACCCTCCCTCTCAAGGTAATCTCTCCTGTCATTGCTATATCTTTGCTTACAGGGGTTTTTGTAAGTGTTGATATAAGGGCGGTCGCCATTGTCACGCCGGCTGACGGGCCGTCTTTTGGGATTGCGCCTGCCGGCACATGGACGTGTATATCTAATTCTTTATAAAAATCCTCTGCCAAACCAAGCATCTTTGCCCTGCTCCTTGCATAGCTCAAGGCTGCATGGGCAGACTCTTTCATTACCTCTCCAAGGTGGCCTGTAAGGGTAAGATTGCCCTTGCCCTTCATGGTTGTCGCTTCTATGTAGAGGATTTCTCCGCCTACCGGCGTCCATGCAAGGCCGGTGGCCACCCCTACTTCATCCTCTTCCTGCTCTGCCTCTGGTATGAACTTTGGTACTCCAAGATACTCTTCTATGGCTTTTGTGGTAACAACACTCAACCCTTTTTCTCCCTCAGCAACTTTTCTTGCTACCTTTCTGCATACAGAGGCTATCTCCCTCTCCAAATTCCTAAGCCCCGCCTCTTTTGTATACTGCGAGATTATTTTTTTAATTGCGTCATCAGTTATTTCAATGAGTTTTTTGTTTAAGCCGTTTTCAGTCAACTGCCTCTCAATAATATATTTCTTTACAATCTCAAGTTTTTCCTCTTCCGTATATCCTGTCAGCTCCAGCACCTCCATCCTGTCCTTTAACGCATCAGGAATAGGATCAAGCATGTTTGCCGTTGTTATAAACATAACCTTTGACAGGTCAAACGGAAGATTCAGATAATGGTCGCTGAATGCATTGTTTTGTTCCGGATCCAGAACCTCCAGAAGGGCTGAAGAGGGGTCACCCCTAAAGTCTGTCCCTATTTTGTCTACCTCATCCATCATAAAAACAGGGTTATTTGTGCCTGCCTGCTTGATACCCTGGATTATCCTCCCCGGCAGGGCGCCTACATAGGTTCTCCTGTGTCCCCGTATCTCGGCCTCATCCTTTATTCCGCCGAGGGATATGCGGACAAATTTTCTGCCCATTGCCCGCGCTATTGACCTGCCAAGCGAAGTTTTGCCGACGCCGGGGGGGCCGACAAAGCAAAGTATAGGGCCTTTGCTTTTCTGGTGGAGTTTTCTCACCGCCAGATATTCAAGTATTCGCTCTTTTATTTTTTCAAGGTTATAGTGGTCTTCATCCAAAACCTTTTTTGCCTTTTTAATGTCAAGGGTGTCTTTTGTGGATTTGCTCCACGGAAGATCCACAAGCCAGTCAAGATATGTCCTGATGATTGCGGACTCCGCTGCGTCCGGGTGCATGGATTCAAGACGGTCTGCCTGCTTCAATGCCTCCTTTTCAACATCCGACGGCATCTTGGCCTTTTTAACCTTTTTTCTTATCTCGTCAACCTCTTCAGTTATCTCCTCTAATTCACCCAGTTCGCTCTTGATAGCTCTCATCTGCTCCCGAAGGAAATATTCGCGCTGGCTCTTATCCATCTCCTCCTTTGCCTGGGATTGTATCTTCGCCTGCATGGTGGAGACCTGAAGTTCCTTTACGAGATATTCGTTCACCTTTTCCAAACGTTTGACAGGGTCCATTACCTCAAGGATACTCTGCGCATCATCAACCTTAAGTCCAAGATTAGCTGCCACAATATCTGCCAACCTCCCTGGCTCATTCATGCTTTCTATTATCATCATAATCTCGGGAGATATGACTTTGCCCAGAGAGGCGAGCCTTTCAAGCTGCTCCCTGACATTCCGCATCATTGCCTCTACCTCAAGGCTTGGCTGGGTTACCGGATTCTCCTTAATCTTGTCAATAGCAACCACATAGGTCGGATGCTCCTGAGTATATTGTTTTATAACCGCCCTTGTAATGCCCTGGACAAGTATCTTAACCCGACCGTCAGGAAGCTTCAGCATCCTCATAATCATCCCGATTGTTCCGGTCTGATAGAGGTCTTTTGGCTGCGGTTCTTCATCAGATATATCCCTCTGTGTTGCCAGAAAGACCAGGCGTTCCTTGGTAAGCGCCATATCAACCGCATTTATGGATTTTTCCCTGCCAACAAACAACGGAACTATCATAAAAGGAAAGATTACTACATCCCTTATCGGCAAAAGAGGCAGGGTGTCGGGGATTATCAGTTGATCGTCCTTTTGTTCTATCTTCTCTTTTTCATCACTCACTCTATTCCTCCTCAATATTGTTATAAGTTAACATCTGATAGTAAAAGCTATGAGCTATAGGCCATGAACTACGGGCATATCTTACGATTCTACAACTATCTTCTTAGGTGTCCCGCGTTTTTCAGCAACCCTTGTCAATGTAATAGTCAATAAGCCATTTTTGTATGTTGTTTTTATTTTGCTTGTATCAACCGGACAAGGTATATCTATAACCCTGAAAAGCCTTCCAAATCTTCTTTCCATACAGACAAAATTTATCTTTTTTTCCTCAAAGCACTCATACTTAAGCCCTCGTACCGTAATGCTATTGTGTAGGATGGAGATATCTATCTCTTCCTTTCTCACACCAGGCAGTTCCACCTCTATTATTATGCTATCTGCTGTGGAGAACATATCTACAACAGGGGTGTGGTTTATAGCAGCATTTCTTGGCGAGGTTATTTGCTCCTCTTCAAACAGGTATTGAAAGACCATGCCGATATCTGTGGAAACAGGCGGATCGCTTATTCCTTTTTTGGGTGTCTTTACCATAAAGTCAGTGAACGGTGAACAGTTTTTCTAACTGCTTACTAAAGTTTTAGTCCCTTCAAGTATCTTCTGAATTCTTTATTGATGGCAGAGTTTTTTAATGCAAAGGATACGTTAGCCTTAAGAAAACCCAGCTTATCACCTGCATCATATCTGTCCCCTTCAAATTCATAGGCATATACAGGTTGTTTTTTTAAAAGCGCTTTAAGTCCGTCAGTAAGTTGTATCTCTCCGCCCTTCCCAGGTTTGATCTCCTCTAATGCAGTAAAAATCTCAGGCATAAGGATATATCTGCCGATAATTGCAAGATTTGAAGGCGCATCTTGCGAATGAGGTTTTTCTACCATATCAATAACCTTATAAACCCTCGGGGCTATTTTCTTTGCCTCTATAATACCATAATGATGCACATCCTTTTTAGGCACCCTCTGAACCGCTAATATAGAATACGGATATTGTCGAAAGATATTCACCATCTGCTTCATAACAGGGGTTTTAGCATCTATAACATCGTCGCTCAGGAAAACAGCAAACGGCTCCATGCCGACTAAATTCTTGGCGCAATGAATAGCATGTCCCAGTCCCAACGGTTTTTTCTGACGCGTATAGGAAAAGTGAATAAAATTGGACAGCTCTTCGACCATCCTCAATATATCTGTTTTGTTCCTCTCCTTTAAAAGCATCTCTAATTCAAAAGATATATCAAAATGGTCTTCAATAGCAGTCTTACCCATTCCGGTTACAATAATTACCTCTTCCAACCCTGATCTTTTAGCTTCTTCAACTGAATATTGAATGAGAGGCTTGTCTATAAGAGGCAGCATCTCCTTGGGAATTGCCTTAGTAGCAGGGAGAAATCTGGTTCCAAATCCAGCAGCCGGGAATACAGCCTTGCGTATCTTCATGGTATAATCTGTTACCCTCGCAAATTGGTATGGAAATAATATGTTTTTTTTTCTAATAAGTCAATAACATCTATAATAACTGTCAGCAACACATAAACTGTCCTTTTTATAGCACATGAATTGTCCTATTGTATGGTTTCCTAAATTTCAAGGAGGAGACCATGAAACGGACAGA
>MGRL01000095.1 GCA_001798165.1 Deltaproteobacteria bacterium RIFCSPHIGHO2_02_FULL_43_33 | reverse complement strand
GTGATTTTTACCTTTGAATTTTTAGTTTTATTCTTAGGCATAGTTTTCTCCAATTTTGGAGCAAGGCGACCATGTCGCCGTTTTTGACCGAGGTATCCGCGTCGTAAAAATAACGGCAACATGGTTGCCTCGGTCCAAAATTTTAAAATCCATGATATGCTGCTATCGCAGCAGATATCGCTGCTACCTTGTCAATCGGGTCTTCATACTCTGCGTAATCAAGAAGTTCTGGTTTCCTGTCTATATACCCTGTATCAAAATTGCCTTTTATAAAGTCAGGGTCGTTCATTATTTTTCTTAAGAACGGGATGGTTGTCTTTACCCCGCGGATAACAAATTCATCAAGCGACCTGCGCATCCTGCTGACAACCTCATCCCAATCCCTTCCGCGCACAACCAGCTTTGCAACCATTGAATCATAAAAGCCGGGTATAACATAATCCTTATATATAGCGCCGTCTATCCTAACGCCAATACCGCCTGGCGAGTAATATGCTGTAACTCTTCCGCCATTCGGCCTGAAATTATTTTTTGGGTCTTCTGCGCATATTCGGCACTCCATTGCAAAACCCCTTGCCTGAACTTTATCCTGTCCGATGCCGAGAGGCCTGCCGGCAGCGATCTCTATCTGCTTTTTTACAAGGTCAATGCCTGTTACCTCTTCTGTTATCGTATGCTCAACCTGTATCCTTGTGTTCATCTCAAGAAAATAAAAATTCCTCTTGTCGTCAACAAGGAACTCCACTGTGCCTGCATTTACATAGTGCGCAGCCTTGGCAGCCTTTACAGCAGCTATGCCCATTCTCTCTCTCAACTCTGCATCAAGGATAAGCGACGGTGAAATCTCTATAAGCTTCTGGTGTCTTCTCTGGATTGAGCAGTCCCTTTCCCCAAGATGGATAGCATTTCCGTGTTTATCTGCAAGAATCTGAAATTCTATATGATGCGGCTTTTCTATATATTTCTCCAAAAATACATCTGATATGCCGAATGCTGCCCTTGATTCAGACTGGGCAATCTCCAGATTTTTTATAAGCTCCTTTTCATCCCTCGCAACCCTAAGACCCCTGCCGCCTCCGCCTCCGGATGCCTTTATCATCACCGGATAGCCGATATCTCTTGCAAATACTACAGCCTCCTCTACACCCTTCAGGCTGCCCTCAGTTCCAGGCACAACAGATACGCCTGCCTTTTTCATCATCTCCCTGGCCATTACCTTATCGCCCATATCCGCAATAGCCTGACTGGTCGGGCCAATAAAGGTTATCCCCTTTTTTTCGCATAACTCCGCAAAACTTGGTTTTTCTGAAAGAAAACCATAGCCAGGATGTATCGCATCCACGCCAACCTTGAGCGCAAGATCAACTATCCTGTGTATATTCAGATAACCTTCAATAGGGCCTGGGCCGACAAGATAAGACTCGTCAGCCTTTTTCACATAAAGCGATGTTGCATCCGCCTCTGAATAGATGGCAACAGTCGCTATGCCAAGCTCCTTGCACGCCCTGATGACGCGCGTGGCGATCTCGCCTCTATTTGCAACCAGCACCTTTTTGAACATACACACCTTTAAAGGCTGTTGAAAAAGGCATCAACAGCCTTGATTACACAGATTAGGAAAAACGATTACACAGATATTTCAATGGGTTTTAATCTGTGAAATCTAATTTTTTATCCGTGTAATCAGAGTTTGTTGAGTTTTTCAACAAACTGTTAGAAAAGAAGCGTTAAAATTATCCTATTTAATCCTTTTCTGTCAAGACTAATTGTTAACAATCCAAATCCTTTTGGGGCAATAAACCTCTTTTGCAAACACGAATTTAATATGCTATAAAAATTTTGTGGGTAAAGTAAAAAACAAAAAGCATGAGAAGAAAAGAACTATTATAGGAAAAGCTGGAAGCGACCCGCCTGTTTTCAAATCTCCCTGCTTTTTTATTACCTTCATCATTTTTGCTGCCCTCCTTCTTTCATTTGCTGCTTATAAAAGAAATGGGATATGGAAGGATGGCTTACAACTGTGGAAGGATGTGGTAAGGAAAAGTGTAGGAAAAGACAGAAGTCGCAGTAACCTTGGTCTTGCCTATTATAATCAAGGTCGGCTGGATGAGGCTGTAAAAGAATACTTGGCCGCATTAAGACTGAAACCAGATGATGCAGAAATCTACAATAATCTTGGAGTTGCCTATTTCAATCAAGGCAGACTGGATGAGGCCATAAAGGTATATAGGATCGCTATGTTGCTGAAATCTAATTCTGTAAAGATTCTGACTAATCTTGGGAATGCCTATTCCAAACAAGACCGAATAGATGAGGCTATAGAGACATATATCACTATATTAAGAATCAATCCAGACTATGCGGAAGCCCATTACAACCTTGGTCTTACCTATTATAATCAAGGTCGGCTGGATGAAGCCTTAAAAGAATACTTGACCGCATTAAGACTGAAACCAGACTTGCCTGAGGTTCACAATAATATAGGAAACACTCACACCAAGCAAGGTCGGCTGGATGAGGCCATAGAAGAATATACAGCCGCATTAAGATTCAACCCTGACTATGCAGATGCCCATTACAACCTTGGACTCGCTTATTGGAAAAAGGGGCTAAAATATGAAGCCAGAGAAGAGTTCGAAATGGCTTTAAGATTAAAACCAGATTTTATCCCCGCTCATCAAGCCATTGAATCTCTTGGCAACAGAGGGCCGCAAACCATAAGATAAAAATCACAATATACTGCTCCCAAATTAGACAAAGGGAATAATAGTATTCTTTTGGCACAAATTTTTTGTAAATCACCCCTCCTTTTGTATTTTCTCCAATTCTCTCAATAAAATATCATTCGGTGGTTTTTTGCCAATATCATATACATCTGCATACCTGATAATCCCCTTCTTATCCACGATAAATATCGCCCTTTCACAATAGCCTTTGCCTCTTAAAACGCCATAACATTGAGCAATACTTCCATGGGGATAAAAATCGCTGAGCAAAGGATAATTTAATCCGCCAAGTTTCTCTATCCATGCCTTATGGCTTGGAACGCTGTCAACGCTTATGCCCAGGACCTGGGCATCCAATGCCTCAAATCGGGCCATATTGTCCCGATATGAGGGTATCTGGGTTGTTCAGACAGGCGTCCAATCAAGGGGATAAAACACTATCACGACATTTTTTCTCCCCTTAAAATCACTCAGGCTAATCTTTTCCCCTGTAGAAGACTGAAGTGTGAAATCCGGGGCTGTGTCTCCTTTTTTAGCCGTTTCTCCCATAAGCTCAGTTACCCCCTTTTAAAAATTTTTAAAATAAGACTTTTGCAAAAAAACTATTCTTCCTTTTCAGCCTCCAGCATAGGATAGGCTATATTTGCAATATAAGAGTTTATCCTTTTGAGGTTTGTCAAAACATCTAAATGTATGGCGCTCGTATCTATGGACTCCCTCAAACCAAGATGAAGGCGGTTTATATGAGCCTGCCTCAAATCCCTTTCAATCTCTCCCAGCCTTGTCTTATGCCTCAAGAGCCTGTGGGCAAGCTCAATATCTCCGCTGGTAAATGCCGACACGCCAAGCTCAAAATTTTCCATAACCTTCTGGTGAAATTCCAAAATCTCTCTCAGGCCTTCTCTTGAAAAGGAAAAATGATTCTTCAGTTTCTTCTTTGCAAGCTCCATCAGATTTTTATCTATCACATCGCCGATATTTTCAAGATTGTTGGTAAAGGTAATAATCTCCATCTCCCGCTTTGCCTGCTCAGCAGTCAAACCTTCCTGAGACAATTTGGTCAGATAGAATTTTATCTCCCTGTCGAGCGTATCAACCTCATCATCCCTTTCCTCTATAGCTTCCAAGAGCGCAGCATCGTCATTTTTAAAAACATCAATTGAGTTTTTTAACATATCCTGCACTATGTCTGCCATCCTGAGGGCCTCTCTCGTTGCCTGACCTATTGCGAGAGGCGGAGATGTGAGGACGAGTTTGTCCAGATATTTCGGCCCAAACCTTTTTTCAGAAGGCGCCCTTTCCGGCAACAAGATTTCAATAAGCCTTGTAAAAGGGCCGATAAAAGGCAAGAACAATAGGGTAATTGCGATATTAAAAAATGTGTGGGCATTTGCAATCTGCCTCGGCAGGCTTTCAGCGCTTAGGCCGACAAGATGGGTAAACGGCGTTAAAAAAGGAAGGATAATGATAACGCCTATTACCTTAAAAAACACATGCGCAAGGGCGACACGCTTGGCGCCCACAGTGGCGCCAACACTGGAGGCAATTGCGCTGACGCATGTGCCTATGTTTGCGCCCAATACAATAGGCATCGCTGCATCCAGGGTAATAAGATTATTATATGCTGCTGTCAGTGCAAGACCGATGGTGGCCACGCTGCTGTAGAGCACAGCAGTCAAGAGGGTGGCTATAATGATTCCTGCAACAGTATCTTTGCCGAAATTTATCAGGATTTCTTTGAAGAGAGGGTCGCTGGCAAGCGGTGAAAAAACATCGGTCAATACCTTTAAGGCTAGGAATATAAACGCAAAACCCAAGACAGCCCGGCCCAGATCGTGAAAAGGGCCTTTCCTTCCCAAAAATTCCAAGAATATGCCGATGCCAACAAAGACTATTGCATAATCGTATATCTTAAAGGTAATTATTTGAACTGTTATGGTTGTGCCGATATCCGCACCGAGTATGACCCCCATGGTTGCTGAAAGGGTTAAGAGGCCTGAGCCTGCGATACTCACCAGCATAATGATTGTGGCACTGGAGCTTTGCAAGAGCGCAGTTATTAATGCGCCAACCGCCACACCCTTAACGCGGTTGCCTGTAATGGCCATGAGAAATCCCCTGAGCCTGGTCCCTGCTGCCTTTTGCATGCCGTCACCAGCCATCTTCATGCCGTAGAGGAGAAGCAGGATGCCGCCAAAGAGTGTAAAGAGATTGATGGTAGTCATAATTAAATACAGGCGATAGGTTATAGGCAAGAGGCGCTCGGAAAATCAATAGCCCATAGCCTATCGCCTATTGCCTGCTTTATTCAAACTATCGTCTTTATTTCCCGTAAATATCTTGCAGACTCTTCAGGTGGAACTGGATTTATGTATATGCCTGTTCCAAGCTCAAAACCCGCGGCAATGGTAAGCCTTGGGATTATCTCAAGATGCCAGTGAAACTGGCTGATAACACCTGAATTAATAGGACTGTTAATAATGGTGTAATTATAGGGAGGATCATTAAGGCAGAGCTCTAATTTTAAAAGAATCATCTTTAATATGGCAGATAGCTCATCTATCTCTGTCTCATTCATATCTACAAATGATGCGCTATGCCTCTTTGGCATTATCCATGTCTCAAACGGATGCCTCGCAGCATAAGGCGCTATGGCAATAAAAGAGTTATTCTCAATAACTGTCCTCTCCGCCTCCCCTGATTCTGCCCTAATGATATCGCAATATGCGCAATTGTCTCTGTAATCATAGTACTGCTCTATCCCTTTTATCTTTATCCAAACCTGCTGGGGGATCATGGGCGTGGCAATCAGTTGGGAGTGGGAATGGTCAATAGATGCGCCTGCGACCTTACCGTGATTTTTAAATATGAGAATATATTTTAAACGAGAGTCTTTACAGAGGTCTATATATCGTTCTCTGTATGCCCACAAAATTTCTCTCATATATTTTTCATCAAGCCTGGAGAGCGGCTTGCCGTGCTCCGGTGTTTCAATAATCACCTCATGGGCGCCGATGCCGTTCATCCTGTCGTATATCACATGTTCGCTTCTATTGAGTTTGCCTTCTATCATAAGAGCAGGAAAACGGTTGGGTATAACCCGCACCCACCATCCTGATGAATTTGGCTTAGCGCTTTTATCTCTGAAGGCAAGTATCTCGTCCGGGGTTTTTGATTCGTTGCCGGAACAGAAAGGGCATATAGAATGGTTTTTCGTAACTACCGTCTGAGCCTCGTGCTGATGGTGAAAATCTGACGGCCTTCTTGCCCTTTCAGGGGACATGATAACCCATTCTCTGCTTATAAGGTCTTTTCTTAGTTCAGACATAAATTAAAAGTGTCAGAGAGTCAAAGAGTCAGAGTGTCAGAGGAAAAACTTTTACTTTGACTCTTTGACACCATGACTCTTTGACTCTGTTTTTATCCCTTCTTTACCCATGCCTCTATCTTATCTCTTATATCTTCGGCAATATCCAGAAATTTTATACCCATACCAGGCTCATGAGGCGACCTGGGAACAAATTCCCTCCGCCACACCACGCAGCATTTGCATCTTACCGAAGTTTTGTCAGGAAGAGAGAATTCTATGATAAACTCATCTCCAACACTTTTAGGGTTAACCGTTGCAATAAACATCCCGCCACGGCTTATGACCTTTGCATAGCCAAAAAAGTTCTTATTTTCAGAATTCACCTTTACATTCAGAACAAGAAGCTGACTTCGTAAATTCCGCCTCCTGTCAGAGCGGAGCAGCACATAATTAGTTTTCTCACTTGCCTTACCATTTACCATAGTGGATTATTTCCTCCAACGGTTTTCTATTTTTTTCTTCCTTTATAAGCGGAGCAGCCGGATAACCGATTGCTATCAGTGCAACAACCTCTATATGAGGAGGTATGCCGAGAATCTCTCTGACCTTTGCCGGCTCGATTGCCGCAATCCAGCAGGCGCCAAGCTCTTCTGCTGTGGCAGCCGCTATCATCTCTGTTATTGCGATGGTAACATCAACCCACGCGTAATTCCTGCCATCCGCCTTTCTGACCCAAGCCTTTTGAGGCTCTGCACAGGCAGCAATAATAAGCGGCGCACTCTTAAATCCATCCTTTGTAAATATATCATGTAGCATTTTTACATCTTTCTTTTCAATGATTATAAAATGCCACGGCTGACGGTTGGCAGCGCTCTGCGCCCTTCGCAGTGTTTCTAACAAACGCCCAAGCTTATCCTTCTCTATTTCTTTATCTGAATATTCCCTGATGCTTTTTCTGCGCTCATAGAGTTCGTAAAATGTTTTTAGCCTTTCGTCCATGGCAATAGCCTCCGTTAAATGAAAGTGTCAAAGAGTCAAAGTATCAGAGTGAAAACTTTAACTCTATGACTCTATGACCCATCTTTAAATCATCGCCTCTACAAATTCTTTCGCATCAAAATCCCGCAGGTCTTCAACACCTTCACCCACTCCAATAAATCGAATAGGTATCTTTAATTCATTTGCAATAGCCACTATTATGCCGCCCTTGGCAGTTCCATCAAGTTTTGTAAGGGCTATGCCGGTAAGACCGACTGCCTCATTGAATATACGCGCCTGAGCCAAGGCATTCTGGCCGGTGGACGCATCCAACACCAAAAGCGTCTCATGCGGGGCATCGGGCATCTCCCTTGATACAACTCTTTTAATCTTCTTCAACTCTTCCATTAAGTTTACCTTTGTGTGAAGCCTTCCTGCAGTGTCCAAAATTACAATATCAACCCCTCTTGCAATGGCAGCCTTTATAGCATCAAATGCAACAGCAGCAGGGTCTCCTCCATGCTCTTGTCTGATTATATCACACCCTGCCCTCTTGCCCCATATCTCTAACTGCTCTATTGCAGCAGCCCTAAAGGTATCGCCTGCGGCAAGGAGAACCTTCTTGCCCTCAGATGTAAATTTTGCTGCAAGCTTTCCTATAGTTGTTGTTTTTCCAACGCCATTAACGCCAAGCGCCATGATTACAAACGGCTTTGCAGTAATCTCCAAAGGCTTCTGACAGTCTTTGAGTATATCAAAAATAACTTCTCTCAAATAAACCCTAAGCCCTTCTGTATCATAACCCCTTAACTTATCCTTCATGCCATCCACAATAAACCCGGATGTTTTAACTCCAACATCAGTTGTTATAAGGGTTTCTTCAAGCATTTCAGCCAATTCTTCTCTTGAAGCCCCTGAAGAAAATGCCCCCTCTATCTTATCCATGATATTATTATGGGTTTTGGCAAGACCGGCCTTCAGGCGTTCAAAAAACTTTTTCATATCTGTTTATAGATAGCACAGAACAATAGCCTTTGAAAAGGAGATTTTGCGATTGCAATTTTCGGGTAATTAAGATAAAAATAATACACTATGAAAGATGAAATGATTCTCCCGCTCTTAGAAGAGGCTGCAGAAAAACTCTCTATAAAAATTCATTACGATGATTTAAGAAAGGGCGAAATAAATACGTCTGGCGGCACGTGTGTGCTTAAAGGTGAAAAACGTATCATCATTCATAAAAAACTGCACACAAGAGAAAAGGTGGATGTTTTAATGGAACTTCTATCAGAAATGGACTTTGAAAGCATTCATCTGCCGACAGAGATAAGAGAAAAACTGGATAAGATAAAAGATAGACAACAGCCTGCGGGGGTTTCTGTTGAGCCTCATTAGACTTTTCTGTTTTTATACATAACGACATAAATAGAGCAGCATACAGAGCGTAAGAACAAAGCAGACCAAGGCGCGACGAAGGTGAGGAGTGAGGCGTATTTTTAGCATACGCCGCAACGACGAGCCGAGGAGCAACGCAGGTATGCGAAGTTATGACGCTCTGTATACCTTTATATCCTTATCAGTTGGAATGATGGAAGATACCACTATTTAAAAGGAGATCTAACGGGGTGAAGGGCATTAAAAAAATTCTCGTGCCATTAGATTTTTCCGAATGTTCGAAACATGCCTTTTATTATGCGCTGGATATTGCAACATCTGGCGGGGCAGAGCTTTTTATCCTGCATGTAATAGATATAGACTTGCTTGATAATATTTCAAATCTAAACCTCTGCTCAAAGACAAAGGCTAAAAAACTTATGGAAAGATACGCCAAAAGTGAATTTGGCAAATTAAGGAAAGAATCGGCAAAAAAAATCAGCAAAACAGTCTCCAAAGAAATTATAGAGGACGGCATCCCGTTTCTTCATATATTGCATAAAGCAAAAGACTTGGATACTGACCTTATTGTAATGGGAAGTTTTGGCACCTCCTCGCTCATGAAGAGACTGTTCTTCGGAAGCACAACAGAAAAGGTCTTGAGGGGCTCAAAGATTCCAGTTCTCTGTATCCCTCTGCCGCAAGCTATCGAAGGCTAAAAAATGGCGGAAATAATAACACTATTAACAGACTTCGGCACAGATGACAGCTATGTCGGCGCAATAAAAGGCGTTATCCTCTCCATAAATCCTGACGCAGCAATAATTGACATATCCCATCAAATCCCGCCTCAAGATATCATAGCAGGGGCATTTGTTTTATCTCAGGCTGCTCCTTTCTTTCCAAAAGGCACAGTCCATATTGCAGTAGTTGACCCGGGTGTTGGCGGAAAGAGAAAACCAACACTTATTGAGACAGATAGATATTTCTTTGTCGGGCCTGACAACGGTATCTTTAGCCTTGCCCTTCAAAATGAGCGTATCAGGCAAAAGATTCACCTTACCAATAAAGATTATTTCCTCGGACATATAAGCTCCACATTTCACGGCAGGGATATATTTTCACCTGTCGCAGCATATCTCTCTATCGGGATTGACCCGGCTTTATTTGGAAAAAAGATAAAGACGCTAACAAGTTTAGATGTTAAAAAACCCTCTGCAAGAAATGGAAAAATAACAGGGCAGATAATCCATGTTGATAGATTTGGAAACCTTATTACAAATATAGAAGAAGGGTTGCTGAAAAAGATTCTTAAGAACAAAATTTTTGAGATAATAGTTGGAGATAGTGTAATTAAAAAGTTTGCCCGTTCATATAGTTATGCAAAAAAAGATGAACCAATCAGTCTTATCGGCAGCAGCGGGCTTTTAGAGATTGCTATACGCGATAAAAATGCAAGTATGGAGCTTGAAATTAAAAGAGGAGATAACATAATTGTCAGCGCCAACTAATATAAAGAAGATAGAGCTTGTCTGCCCCGCAGGAAACCTGCCTTCATTAAAGGCTGCAATAGATAATGGCGCAGATGTGGTCTACACAGGCTTTAACGACGCCACTAATGCCCGAAATTTCGAGGGGCTGAATTTTACCGCAGATGAATTAAGGGAAGGCATTGACTACACCCGTAAGAGAGGGAAAAAAGTCTATCTCGCTATAAATACCTTTCCGCAGATGGACACATATCACCAGTGGTATAAATCAGTGGATAATGCAGTAAAGCTGAATGCAGACGCCATTATCCTTGCAAACCTTGGAATTTTAAAATATGCAAGGGATAAATATCCGGATATAAATATCCATCTCAGTGTCCAGGCAAGCAGCTCAAATTATGAATCAATAAATTTCTACAAAAAACACTTCGGCATAAAAAGGGTAGTGTTGCCGAGGGTTCTGACAGTGGATGAAATCAAGGATTTGAAAGGCAAGACCGATGTGGAGTTGGAGGTCTTTGCCCTGGGCGGGCTTTGCATCAATATTGAGGGAAGATGCTATCTGTCAAGTTTTGTTACAGGCGCATCCACCAATACAGAGGGCGCATGCTCTCCGTCAAGGTTTGTGCGCTTCATCAATGAAGACAGCAAACTAAGGATTACATTAAATAATGTTGTTTTAAATGAGCTCGGCGCCGGCGAGACATCGCCCTATCCCACTTGCTGCAAAGGCCGATATAGCAATGAAGATAGTCAATATGTTTACGCCTTTGAAGAGCCTGAATCCCTGAATGTGCTTGAAATTATCCCGAAGATAATAGATGCCGGCGTGGATGCCCTCAAAATTGAAGGCAGGCAGAGGACAAAGGCTTATGTTGCAGGCATGACAAAGGTCTTGCGCGAGGCTGTGGATTCATGTTATGCAAATCCTGAAAATTTCAGAGTGAAGGAAGAATGGCTTGAAAAGACAAATTCTACATTTGAGGGAAGCAAGCCGACGTTGGGATGTTATTTGGAGAAGTAGAATGCTCTATAAGTCAGATATTAAGAGCTTGTTGAAAAACTCAACAATCTCTGATTACACAGATAAAAGATTAGCAGTTTGTTGAAAAACTCAACAAACTCCGATTACACGGATAAAAGATTAGATTTCACAGATTAAAACCCATTGAAATATCTGTGTAATCGTTTTTCCTAATCTGTGTAATCAAGGCTGTTGATGCCTTTTTCAACAGCCTGTTAAAAATTTATAAATGCCCATCCATAGAAAATACTTAAGCGCTCTCTTTGTAATGTTGTTATCAGCAGGATGCGCATCTGCTCCGCCTCAGGGTTATTATACAAAACAAGGAACTCAAAGGGCTTATCAAATTGACGGCAAGTGGTATTCTCCTGTCGATTCATCAAATGGATATGAAGAGGATGGTATTGCATCGTGGTATGGGAAAGACTTTCACGGCAAAAAGACCTCTAATGGAGAAACCTATAACATGTATGCCATGACTGCTGCCCACAAAACGCTTCCCATAGGCACTTATGTTCGAGTCATACTGCTTGATAACGGCAAAGAGACCATCGTCAGAATTAATGACAGGGGGCCTTTTGTAAAAGGGAGGATTATTGACCTTTCCTATAAGGCCGCCTCTGAAATAGGCATTGCGGACAGCGGCACTGCCAGAGTAAAGATAGCGGCTCTGGGAGATGCGGTCGGCGATAAACTTGTAGCAAGGGATTATCAGCATGGAAATTTCATGGTGCAGGTAGGCGCATTCACAATAAAACCCAATGCAACAAAATTAAGAGACAGCCTCTTACAACGCTATAGCAATGTTTCCATAACCACATACGATAGAGGCGATACGGTTTTCTACAGAGTCAGGGTCGGCGGAGCAGTTAGTTTGAAAGAGGCTGAAAGGCTTAAAGGCAGGTTAGAGACGGAAGGGGTGGAGTCTCCGTTCGTGGTTGCGGATTAAAGATGGTAGAAATTAAAGAAGTAAATACTGGAAGTGCCTTGTGAAATTGCCTGCTCGTTTGGAAATCGGCCTTGACGGAGTCGGACTGTGATATCGGAGAGTGTGGTTTCAAGTGACATAGTTTGTCTATTCCGTTTTTATCTGATACGATGAGATCGAGCATCACCGCATGAGAATGTCGAAGTTGCAGTCGGCGACCCATTAAGAGAACTCGTATGAACAACAGCGACCATTATTTGAGAATGGTCAATTTGCTAACAGCGTTGTCACTTCTACTAAATGATGTTTCTTGCGGGCTTCATCCACAATCTCTTCAACCTTCCCTGCAATAGCATCTTCAATCCAATCTGCGCCGCACTGTGAGCATACGGTTGCAGGGACATCTCTTACCACTACCACCCCGAATCCCAAATCAACGGTAACTGTGGTTTTTCCTTTTTTTTTGGTAGCGCCGCACAATGGGCATCTGTCAGGTAGTGCAGTAATTTTCACTTTTGCCTCCTTGTCTTATAATCTGATTCAAAATGTTCTAAATCAGGATGGTGGAATGTAAAACCTCTTTTACTGTTTCTCTTGGGATTCCCCTTTCCATCATTTGCTCGAGGGCGTGTCTCTGCCATTCAATATAACCGTTTTCAAGGGCAATGAGGAGATTGTCTCTATCCATCTGGTCTGAGTATACTGCAGAAAAAGTTTTATTACTATAAAAAAGTAGAAGGATAAAGTAGAAGGACATGCTTATTAAACTTGCCGATGTGTTAGGAATTGAGATTTTTGATTTCAGCCATGAGGCAATCATAAAGGAACTGCGGGAGGCTATGAACAGGCTTTTAAAAGAGACCGATGAAGAAAAAATTTGGCTGGCTGTAAAAATCCTGCGGGCTGTGGCGAGGTGAAAAAATATTTACGGATACTTTATTGAGAATCTTTTGTTTGGGTAGTCTATCGTCAACACAAGCCGGCTGAGGAAATTGTTTGCTCCCAGCAAGACTATATGCAAGTTGGGGAGAAAGTCTACGGGGGTATCCGGTATGGTGTAAATAAGGTCTCCTAATACCGGATGATAAATCTCAAATTTTGTAGTATGGGCATACGCCGCTGTAACCCCGTTTCCGGTGCCGATTGTCTTGGTCTTCCCTGCCTGCAAGTTATGTCCCAGCAGGGAAGCAAGAGCAGCAGGAATGGCGCACTCATCTGCGCCGGTATCGATTATTCCTCTTGTGCTGTAGCTTTTCCCCGTGTGCGGATTAACTATTTTGACCGGAAGTATAGGACGGTAAACTCCGCCGCAATTTGTAAAAGGACAGTCTCTTATAGGCATAGGTAAATATAGACCATGTCCTTCTCAGGCACATAAAACACTACAGGATCATCAATCCCTTTGTCCTTTGCCTCGTTGTACACTTTGACCATGTCATCGCCGGATGCAACCACATCGCTATTCGTAAACGACCTTGTTGCAACATATTTGCCGCCGTATTTCTCAATATCGTTTACCAAAACACACGTCTCCATAAATCCACCTCCTGTCAGGTTCATAACTTGTAGAGAAATTTAAGCACACCATAGACTAAAAATCAAAGAGTTTTTAAGATGTGCTGTTGGCTGCTGTCATAATTATCTTCCGCCATCCTCCTCAAAACAGCTAAATTCCTTCTATCATTTTTCATATCCTTATCCTTCGGCGTTTCTATAATCTTTGGGACATTCTCAAATCTTTTGTCATTCATAAGAAGGCGAAAGGGCAGTTGCCCAAGCGCACCCATGCCGATATGCTCATGCCTGTCAATACGGCTGCCGAGCCCCTTTTTGCAGTCATTGACATGAAAACAGGCCAGCCGGTCAAGGCCGACAATCCTGTCAAATTCTTTCATCACATGAGCATACCCTTCGGCAGTAGAAATATCATACCCTGCTGCAAAGATATGGCAGGTGTCAAGGCATACCTTGATTCTCTCGTTTTCCTTAACATCGTTTATAATGCGGGATAGATGCTCAAACCGATAACCGATACTTGTGCCTTGCCCTGCTGTAGTCTCCAACGCTATGCCAACAGGCCATCCGTCTGTCTTCCCCAAAATAATATTGAGAGAATTTACAATATTTTTTATCCCTTTATCTTCACCTATGCCGAGATGCGCTCCGAGATGCATGACGATGTAAGAAATGGAGAGGAGCCTGCAACGTTCCATTTCATCTATGAGCGCATGGATGGATTTGACGCGAAGCGCTGGGCTGCCTGATGCGAGGTTTATAAGGTAGGAGTCATGGGCAAATATTTTAGATATCTTGCTACCTTTTCTCAATGTTATGAATCGACCTATTTCTTCATCGTTGAGTGCCTTGCCCCTCCACTGGTTTGCATTTTTTGTAAAGAGCTGGATTGCTGTGCAGGAGAGGGCCGCCCCCCTCTCTATAGCCTTATCAACTCCTCCTGCAATGGACATGTGAGCGCCGAGAAGCATACTATTTATTGAGAAGCTCCGACACCTTTACAAACCTATACCCTCTCTCCTCAAGGGTGTCAATAATCTCAGGGAGTTTGGTGTATGCGTGGCTCTCTTTTCTCTCTGTTCCAAGGTGCATCAGAACTATGCCGCCGCTCACACCATTGCCTTCTTTGTCAAAGTTAAGAACCCTCTCCTTAATCTCATCGGCCGAATAATAAAACTCCGATTCCTCATTGCTCACCCAGTCAAGTGTGTCAAGGGATTCTCTCTTTTTGCGGTCAGCTGTCCAGCCTATGTGGGTGAAGCCCGCTTCATACGCCCACTGCCGTATCTCGGCATTCTGTTCGCCGTATGGCGCCCGCCAGTATGGGGCCATATCTTTTCCAGTCACTTCCTTGAAAATTCCGGCAGTTTCTTTCAACTGACTTGTTATAAACTCTTTGTTAACGCCATGAAGAGTCTGCTGTTTAAAATTTTTTTCAAAGGTTGTCAGATGTGGATGGGTAAGGGAGTGATTGCCTATCTCGTGGCCGTCTTCAACCATTTCCTTAACAAGCTCAGGATATTTTTTTATAAACTCGCCTGTTAAGAAGATGGTCGTTTGTATGTTTCTTTCCTTCAAGACTTTTAAAATATCCTCTGCGTCAGTTGCCTCGCTGCCTCCATCAAATGTGATAGACAGTTCATTTTTCATCACACTGCCTCTTGTTATGTCAGGGGCAATAAACCTTAGTTTTGGCGCAGATGGCAATTGAGGTTTGCTCTTGGCTCTGTTATCAATATAATTTTTCACGCTATTTTTATCAGGCAGTGTGTTATACGCTGCCATAGTGACAGCGCTGTCACTATTTAATGCTGGAGATTTAAACTCACGGATTTCCTGTAATTTAGTTTCTGTCTTTACAAATTCATGGATTGGAGGGGGGGCGTCTTTTCTCACAGAAATGGTTGTATAGGTATGTATGGATGAAAGCGCAAGGATAGGCAATAGTGCAGGCACAAAGCCGTTGCCTATCGGCATGTCTGCTGCCTTTTTATAGAGCAATCTCCAAAAAGCCCTGACCTCTCTTACAGCAAGCCATCGTATCAATTTTACCTTCTGCCAGAAAATATATCTCTTATAGCAGGAATGGCCGCAGAATGTATGGTGCGCATCGCTCCACTGACACCGGGGGCATATAGCCCTGCCGCAGTGAAAGCAGTCTTTTATAGCGATTCTTTTTGGATGACGATAGCAAAACATTGATAAAAATCTACACCTTGTTATATCGCAAGTCAATCCATAAAATTATATTGAAACACAGCCGCCTATCTTATAAGATAAAGTAAAGTAAATGACATTACAAGAAAGGAGCATCTATGCAGGAAGAGGGATTTAAAAAGATACTATTCCCAACAGATTTCTCAGTTGCATCAGACTATGCTTTATCGTATGCCGTATCTATGGTAAAACGGTTCAGGGCAAAGCTCTTTCTCCTGCATGTAATCGACTCAACCTATGATGTATCAGGCTTCTACATACCGCACATCTCAACAGAAAAACTTCAGCAAGAAATGGAAGACTCAGCAGAAGACATGTTGAAAAAGATGAGCGGCAAAATACCGCGCAGCATAACGGCAAGAGAAAGCGCTGTAAAAACCGGCATCCCGCACAAAGCGATAATCAAGTTTGCCAAAGATAAAGGCATTGACATGATAATCATGGGGACGCATGGTAAAGCAGGCGTAGACCATTTTTTCTTTGGCAGCACAACTGAACGGGTGTTAAAGCAGGCGGATTGTCCTGTTTTAACAATTCGCCCGCCAAAGGATATGCTTGTTAAGAGGAGGGCGTAATGTTTGGCATAGGGCTTCCGGAGCTTATCGTTATTCTCATTATTGCCCTGATTGTAATCGGCCCTCATAAACTTCCTGATATCGCAAAGGCGCTGGGCAAGGCATTTGCTGAATTCAAAAGGGCAACAGAGGAAATAAAAGAGACGGTGAGAGATGTCAGTCTTGATAAGATAGTCAATCAACCAGCCAAAGAAACTAAAACAACCGCACCGGGCATTGAGACAGAGAAACCTCAAACAAATCTGCCGAAAGAAATAAACAAGGACAAAAGGATATAAACATGCAACAAGACCAGAAGATGCCGCTTACCTCTCACCTTGTGGAGCTGAGAAAGAGGCTCATTGTAAGTATCGTAGCCGTTGCCATAGGATTTGGAATTTCCTACAACTACTCAAATGAACTCTTTACTATACTTGCCAGACCTCTCCCCTCTAATACTACCTTTGCCTTTACAAGACTCGTAGAACCGTTCTTTACTTATTTGAAGGTGTCTCTTTTAACAGGCATCTTTCTATCAAGCCCGGTTTTAATATATGAGGTCTGGGCATTTATTGCGCCGGGGCTTCAGGAAAATGAAAGAAAGTGGGTTCTGCCTATTGTATCTTCCTCTATTGTTTTATTCATAGGAGGCGCGCTGTTCGGTTATTTTCTTGTCTTGCCATTCGGCTACACCTATTTTTTAAGCTTTTCTACAGACACCATTCACCCCATGCTGTCAATGGATGAATACTTTTCATTTACCACAAAATTCCTGCTTGCATTTGGGATTGTATTTGAGCTGCCGCTGTTTATACTGTTTCTGGCGCGGCTTGGGATTGTGGATGCAAAGATGCTCTCTGTCTATAGAAAATATGCAGTCCTTGTTATATTTATTGCAGCCGCAATCCTCACCCCAACCCCTGACGCCTTCAGCCAGATACTTATGGCAGCGCCTATGATGGTGCTTTACGAGGTCGGGATAATAACGGCAAGGATATTTGGGAAGAAGCGGATAGAAAAAGGGGTGGAAGAAACATAAAAAACAAATGATAAAACCCAAAAGAAGCTCCTATCTTATTGCCTTTGTACTTTTCATTGTTATCCCTTTTTCATTTATCACTTATAAAAGAAATATAGTATGGAAGGATAATGTGCCATTGTGGAAGGATGTGGCAGATAAAAGCCCTGGAAATGTAAGGGGACATAATAACCTTGGCGTTTCCTATTCTGTTCAAAATCAGCGGGGCAAAGCCATAGATGAATATGTGATAGCATTAAAACTTGACCCCGACTATGCGCCAACTCATTATAATTTTGGACTTATTTACTCCGATCAAAAACAGATAGATGAAGCTATTGTGGAATACATGACCGTAGTAATACTCAGACCTGACTATGCAGAAGCTTATATCATGCTTGGTGATCTCTACAATAAGCAAGGTCATGTGGATAAAGCTGTCATGGAATATGTTATTGCATTAAGGCTCAAGGACCATCCGATAGTCCGCAATAATCTCGGCCTTATCTATTATAATCAAGGCTGGCTGGATGAGGCCGTGAATGAATACCTCATCGCATTAAGACTTAAACCTGACTACATAGAAGCCTATAATAACATGGGAAATGTTTATTATACTCAAGGCCGGCTGGATGAGGCCATCGGACAATATCTAACCGCAATAAGAATCAATCCAGACTATCCAGATACCCATTATAATCTTGGTAATACCTATTTTAGAAAGGGTAGATTTGACGATGCTGTAGAGGAATACAAAACTGTATTAAGGCTTGACTCCGGCAATACAGATGCCATTCATAATTTAAAGCTTCTCAGTGAAAAAAAGGGTTCAAGCGCACATAAGTAAGTATATAAAAAGTAAATTTGCTCTCTTTTTGTCAGATTATGGTAATATCCAAATCCCGCTATAGCGGGATTTAAACCGCTAACCCATCCCGAAATACTGCGTTCTCGGCTCTTTTACGGCAAAGATTGCGTTTATACTAAATATCCAGATTTGCGGCTTCCAACGCATGACTCTCAATAAACTCCCTCCTCGGTTCAACCTCATCACCCATAAGTTTTGTAAATATGCCGTCTGCTTCAACAGCATCCTCAACTTTAACCTGAAGGAGGGTCCTTTTCTCAACATCCATTGTCGTTTCCCAGAGTTGTCCAGGATTCATCTCTCCAAGCCCTTTGTAGCGCTGGATATAAAGGCCTTTCTTGCCGAGTTCCAATACATGGTTTATCAATTCCTTAAATGTATTTACCTTTAGTTCCTCTTTTTCCTCTCCTTCAGTCTTTAAGACAAACGGCAATTCTCCCATGGATTTTAATTCCTTGCCAATCTGTCTTAATTCCTGAAACTCTGGAGAGTGTATAAGGTCCCAGTCAATAACAGTCTCTATCCTTGCTCCGTTTTTCTTGGATAATATCTTGATAGTTAAGCAATCGTGCTCGGTATCATCGTCTGTTGAAAATTCTACAGGCATGAGTCCCGGGTGAAATGTCTTTATATATGTCTTGACATCCTCCAGCATATTATTCACAGCCTTGGCCTTTTTTAACGTATCTTCGCTAAAGCCTTCTTCCATTGCAAATACTGCTATTATTTCGCCTTCTTTTCTCCTTTTATCAAACCGCTTTGTTATACCCTGAAGCCTTGCCGCACTTTTCAGCGCCTTAAAAAGCTGCTGCGCTTTTATTTCCATCTTAGCGCCCTTTGGCTTGACACTAAGCCCTTCTACTGCTGCCTCAAGGATAAAATCCTCCAGCGCTGTCTCGCCCTTTATGTATTTCTCCACCTTGCCTCTCTTAACCTTAAAAAGCGGCGGCTGGGCAATATAGAGATACCCGCCTTCAACCAGCGGTGTCATCTGACGATAGAAAAATGTCAAAAGCAAAGTTCGTATATGCGAACCGTCCACATCAGCATCAGTCATGATGATAACCTTGTGATAGCGGAGTTTTGCCGGGTCAAATTCCTCTTTGCCGATTCCGCAGCCCAATGCTGTTATCATTGTCCTTATCTCCTCATTGGAGAGCATCTTGTCAAAACGCGCCTTTTCTACATTGAGTATCTTTCCCCGAAGCGGCAGGATGGCCTGAAATCTCCTGTCTCTCCCCTGTTTTGCAGAACCGCCTGCCGAATCTCCCTCTACCAAAAAAATTTCGCTCAGCGCAGGATTTGATTCCTGACAGTCCGCAAGCTTTCCCGGAAGCGATGACGCATCCAACGCCCCTTTTCTCCGAATCAGTTCCTTTGCCTTTTTTGCCGCCTCCCTTGCCCTGGCGCCTTCTGCTGCTTTTTCAACAATCTTTTTTGCCACAGACGGATTCTCTTCCAGAAATGCCGCCAGCTTGTCATTAACGATAGCCTTTACATAGCCCTCAACCTCGCTGTTGCCAAGCTTTGTCTTTGTCTGGCCTTCAAACTGCGGGTTGGGAAGCTTAATGCTTACAACCGATGTAAGCCCCTCTCTTACATCATCGCCCTGCAAACCTTCTTTAAGGTCTTTGAGCAGATTGGTGTTGGAGGCATAACTGTTTATAGTCCTTGTAAGCGCAGATTTGAAGCCAACCATGTGCGTTCCGCCTTCTGTTGTGTTTATGTTGTTTGCATAGGAAAAGATGTTTTCGCTATAGCCGTCATTCCACTGCATGGCTATCTCCATCTGCACGGCTTCCTTTTCTCCGGAAATATAGATAATCTTTGGGTGGATAGGTGTTTTGCTCTTGTTCAGATGTTCTACAAATGAGGTGATGCCTCCCTTATACTGAAACTCATGCTTCTTATCTGTCCTCTCATCTTCTATGGTTATATTAATGCCGGCATTCAAAAAGGATAATTCGCGGAGTCTCTGGGAAAGCGTATCAAAACTAAATTCTGTTGTTTCAAATATCTTTTTATCCGGCTTAAAGGTAACCCGTGTGCCTGTCTTCTGCGTCTTTCCAACAACCTTCAGTTCCTCAACCGGTTTGCCGCCCTCATATCTCTGTTGATACACCTTGCCGCCCCTCTTTATCTCCACCTCAAGCCACTCTGAAAGAAAATTCACAACAGTTACGCCAACACCGTGCAGACCACCGGAAACCCTATATGCCTTATTTTCAAACTTGCCTCCTGCATGAAGCTCTGTAAGAACAACCTCAACTGCCGGCTTTTTCTTCTGGGCATGCATCTCGGTCGGGATGCCCCTCCCATCGTCTATAACTGTTACGCTGCCGTCGGTGTGTATCTTGACATCTACACTCTTGCAATAGCCTGCCAAAGCCTCGTCAATTGCATTATCAACCACCTCATATACAAGGTGGTGAAGGCCCTGAGCGCCTGTAGAGCCTATATACATGGCAGGCCTCTTCCTTACGGCATCAAGCCCGCCTAAAACCTTTATAGACTCTGCATCATATTGATTTTTTTGTGCCTCTTCTTTTGCCAATTTACTGCCTCCTCAACTTGATTGGTTTAATTAATATCTGTATTGTTCTGCGGCGGCTTACCCATAAGCTCATGTGAGAAAATCTCTGTTACAGAAGCGATAATGCCTCTTCCCTCAGAGGCAGGCTTAGCCACCAACCTGTAATGTTTCGCCCAAAGAACGGTTTCTGGCGCAAAATTAAGTTCATTATTTATATCAGCACAACGCACAGCGCATATCTCAAGCTTATCTTTAAATGTCAATAAACCCTGGTCAGTCAATCTTCTACCCAACGGCTCTATGCTGGTAGATATTTTCTCTAAAAGGTATTTATTAAGTCCGACTACCGGAAATACCGAACGGGCATATACTAATTTTTTATTATCCTGAACAAGCCATACATCACGGATTATCGCATCCTGGGATGCATCAACCTCTAAATAGTCCGCTTCCTTCTTTTCTATTATGCGGACTTCATAGTTTTTAATTGCTATAGTGACAGGAGAGCTATTCGCTGTCTCTAAAAACCCTGTCAGCGAGTCATCAGATATGAGCATACTGCATTTAGGCAAGAGGTCATATCTTTTAAGCAGAGGTGCAGCCTCTTTACTATCAAACCATCTCCACCCTGCGGCAATAGAGTAATCCATACAGCCTCGTTATATCTATAAATTGTGATACGATACCACACCAACAATGGTTTGGTCAATGATGGATAATAAATATCCCCTGCCAGTCATCCGGCGGCGGGCTGACCATAAACTGTCGGCATCTTTGAATGAACAATAAGGAAGGACCGTCATCCGGCTTTAACTCTATGACGGTATTAAACGCCTTGATAGCCTCTTCCCATCTTTTCTCTCTATAATATTTTAAGCCTCTGTGAAAGGCATCTACTGCTCCTTTTAAAGACGAAACACCTTTTCTGTCAATAAGTTCGTATATTGTCACAGGCTTGATCTTGCCCTTTACCTGGACAATATCAAGCTCTCTGCAAAAAAAATCCTCGCCAATCTGCTTATATACTCTTTCGCTTACAATGATATTGGTACCATATAGCTTGTTCAAATCTTCTAATCGTGAAGCAAGATTTACATTATCCCCAATGACTGTATATTCATACTTTTGCTCTGAGCCAACATTGCCGACAACCATATTGCCTGTATTTATACCAATGCCGATATTTAAGATGGGAAGCCCTTTCCCCTTCCATTCCTGCCGTATGCCGTTTAATCTTTCCATCATATCAAGGGCTGTAAGGCACGCCTTGTTGATATGGTCTTCCTGCATTAATGGCGCGCCATAAACAGCCATAATGGCATCACCTACATATTTATCCAGATAACCCTGATACTTGAAAACCACCTCAGACATAGCTGAAAGATATTCATTCAAAAGGTTAATGAGCGCATTGGGTTTCAATCCCTCAGATATGGTTGTGAATCTTCGTATGTCGCTAAAAAGGACTGTAAGCTCTTTTTCTTCGCCCCCAAGTTTGAGTTTTTCTGGATGCTTCAATATCTCTTCCATAACAGGGGCTGCAACATAATGTTGAAATGTGCTTTTGATCTTTTTCTTTTCCCTTACCTCCATGGTATATCGGTAAAGAACAAGGCATAGATAGGTAGTAATAACCACCAAAACAGGATAGGTTATGTTAAATAGCAAACCATTATGATTAAACAGATATAAACTAAAATATATATAACCGGCAAGAAAGGCAATGACTGTAAAGATTCCAGTGATCGCAGAAAGCCTTGGTATAACGATGCCAAGAAATATTCCTATGCCTGCGATGGCTAATATATCCAGAAGATTAAACCATTGAGGCTTAACAAGAAATCTCTTGTTCAGGATATTATCTATAACCGTGGCATGTATCTCTACCCCAGGATAAACCCCTTCGAACGGTGTAACCCTCATGTCATAGATACCAACGGCATTTGAACCAATAAGCACTATTTTACCTTTTAGTCTTTCTTTTTCTATACGGCCGCTCATTATATCTGCAATGGAATAATATGGGAAAACCTTCTGCCCGCCATAATAATTAATAAAGAGACGGCCTGATTCATCCACAGGTATGGATGTTGCCCCAAGTTTTATATTTGACACTCCGTAATCTGTTAAAGTAAGAGAGAGAGGCGGGTCTCCAAGGTACGCCTTGATCACCTGCAGAGAAAGAGGCGCATAATATTTATTCCTATATTGTATGACAAGGGGGTTCCATCTTACAGAGCCATCATTGTCAGGAACAATATTGTAATAGCCAAAGCCCTTTGCGCCATTTGCAATTACCTCTATGTTTGATTCTATGGCAGAGGCATTTAAAATAGTTTCTGCGCCCTGTTTTAATACATCAACATTTTGATAATTATGGAGCAATTCTCTCCCTTCTTTTGGCGCAGCGCCTTCGCTAAAATGGAAGAAATATCCAAGAATGACTTTCCCTGAATTCTTTATAGACTTGCCTAATTTAACATCAGGGTCAATCTCTGTTCTGATTTTATTTACATAATCTGTAAACCCTGGGGGTATGCTCTCACTTCCTTTGTATTCCCCCTCTAATGATAGGATGGAGTTTAGTTCGAAATGCTCTGTGGGCTCTGAAAAAACTATATCAAAGGCTATTACACTGGCGCCATATAATTTTAACTTGCCAATAAGCCTTGCAATAACTGTCCTTGGCCATGGCCATCTGCCCAGTTCATCTAAGCTCTTTTCATCAATAGTGGCTATAACAACATCTTGGCCTGGTGTTATTGGCGGCCTGCTTCTAAATCTTGCGTCAACGGTTTTTAATTCCAGAAGCTCCAGAAAGGAAGGGGATAGAAAATAAGTAACGATAAAAAGAAAGCTTATTCCTGCTGCAATTTTAAGATAGCTTGGTTTAAAGATTGTTCTTATTTTCACCTGAAAATACTCCTCCCCTTGTAGTTGCCGACCTTTAGGTCGTCTTTATCCGCCCAAGGCAGAGGCGGACATAAATGTCCGCAGCTACATGTGAGGGGGGGGTTCATCATTCTTTCTTTGTGTCTCTTTGAGACATGAGTGCTTCATAATAGAATAAAGGAAGGGCAGAACAAGAACAGATGGGAAGCTGAGGGTTATATTATATTCTCAGCTTTCCTTGATAAAAATAGAGGTTTATCTAAGGAAAGTCAAGGGGTAATTAAGTTCAAATTAACTTCAAAATAAAAGCTTCCCACAAAGGGAAATTATCTAACAACAGTATTTTGCATACATTGAGTAGAGCGCCTTTTCTTCGCTTTCTAATCTCATCAGAATATCCCTCTGAATAGCCGCAAGATTTGAAATAAACTGGGTTAGAGATCTTTCTATCTCATCCCTATTAGAATACCTGTCAAAAAAGTCAATGGACCTTAAGGCAACACTGTTCATTGCGTTCGCAAATGTATTTATTGTAGACTTAATCAATGTCATATGCTCTCTTTCAGCTGCATCACTAAGTTCTACATATAGTTTTTCATCCTCTTTCTTTGTATGAGCTACAATGTCCCTCTTAAGCAAAGCGAGACGAGATGCTATTCCGTTAAAATCTTTTGTGCCGGTAAGCCCTTTAATCTCTTCCAAAAGCTGCCTAACTACTTTATGATCGTCTTTCAGCTTACTTAAATAGCCGTGATTTACACTATTCATGGTCGTATCCTCCTTTTTTGGTTTTGTATACAACTACGATACTCAATTTTTATGGCCTTGGCGCAATAGCAGCTAAAAATACCAACCTTGTCTTTGCAATATAGCCATGCGCCTCACCAGGCTCCCATATTATGACAGAACCAGGTCCGCCCTCAACCTCTTCACCCTCAGTTAAAAAGATACCCTCCCCTTCTAAGACCGTCATCATAACCCTTGAGTTGCTGCGGCATTTCTTGACACCCTGGCCAGGCTCTGAACAAAACATCGCCAACCGTGTCTGGTCAGAATCAAATACAATGAAAGAATTTTTTGCATCCGGATTGAAACTTACAAGTTTTTTTGTCTCTATTTTTTTCATAGTTTGCGGCTCCTTTAAGTATGCAAATTTTATCCTACTTATGAACTTTTTAACTATAAATTATCATACATATACTACCGTCTTGTATGATTTTAATCATATTTGCAATAAGTTTTGAATATCGCACATTTCACCTGCTCAAGGCAAGATTTACTCTTAAAACCTATTTAAGAAAAATTCGTCTCTCTGCCATATTATTGACACTATATAATTGTCTGCTATACTTCTTCCCACTTACATAATTAACATAACCTTTTTAAAAGGTTGCAATATATAAAATAACTGTTTTTCTATGGTTACTTTATATGACCTGTACTTTTGGACAGTTATATAAGACGTCCCTTATATAGTATAAATAATAAAATCCGTTATAAAACACATCAAAGATAATTGAAGGAACTAAATAGATATTTATGGCATAAATGTTGCTGCATTATATAAGCGTATAAGCGGGGGTCTTTACGTGTGGAGTCTTTCTTATGGCCTATTTTATAAATAACATAACCCTCTTGATATTCTAAGTAAATGTATCGCAGGAGCTATGTATGGCTGAAGAGCTTGTATGTCCAAAATGTAACAAGGAATCTTTTACAGCAGCCCCTTATACCTATTTACCCTGCCCCCACTGCGGCCAATCCTTCTCATTAACCGGCGTAGATAAGAGAATTTATCCAAGGGTGCATAGAGAAGTATCATTTCCTCTTAATCTCAACAGTGAGGTAGCGCCAGCTAAGACTATAGACATTTCAAGGGGCGGAATGGGTGTTGCGGTTGCTGGAGCATATGCCGTCCCGACAGGAAAGATATTAAATGTCTATGTGCCAGAGCTTGGTATTGACTCCAAGGCAGAGGTTGTCTGGCAGAAATTGCTTCAAAAAGACACCAGATCAGAAACCCGTATGGGATTAAAACTCCTTTAACTGCCCATCCGTCTTCATCCCCACCCTCTGGGTGTGGTTATCAACTATTCTCGCCAACACTTACTATAAAACCTCTCTCTACACTCACAAAATGAGGCACTGCCCATTATCAACCCGAAAATAGGTTTTGTATTTTTGTTGATCAAGCTTTTTTCCCTTGACTTACCCTATACCCCGTTACACCTTTAACATTATAACTGAGCTGTCTGACATTAACCCCCATCCATTTATTGATTGACAGCACGGTGTGGCGGGGTTTACTATCTTTCCGCTATGGAAGGCATTCCATTACTAAGAGATATTATTGTATTAATGGGCATATCGGTCCCCATCATTATCATCTTCCACAGACTCGGTATGCCAACCGTAGTTGGTTTTCTTGCAACAGGCGTCATTATAGGCCCTCATGGTTTTAAATTAATTACTGAGATTGGCACCGTAGAGCTTCTGGCCCAGATTGGAGTAGTTCTGCTCCTCTTCACTATCGGCCTTGAGCTCTCTTTTGCAAAGCTTAAAAATGTCGGCAGAGAGGCTATCGTCGGCGGCGGGCTCCAGATTATATTTACAACTGCTATTGTAATTGTTATCGCCAGGATATTTGACCAGCCTTTTCCCCATGCCATACTTTTTGGTTTTATCATAGCCCAGAGTTCTACTGCCATTATCCTCAAGATTTTAAGCGACAGAGGCGAGATAGACTCTTCTTATGGGCGACTTTCCATGGGTATTGTCATTGTTCAGGATATTGCTGTTGTTCCTATGGTCATCCTGCTCCAGCATATGGGAAAGGTTGAAGGCATAACAAGCCTTGCCATTATCAAAACTCTATTCACCGCCGGCCTTGCCGTATCAATAATACTTGTGGCTGCATATTTTCTCGTGCCGCGCATCCTTTATCAGGTTGTAAGACTGCGAAACAGAGAGGTGTTTATTATTACAGCGCTGTTCTTATGTCTTGGCATTGCGTGGCTTACCTCAAAGGCCGGGCTGTCTCTGGCTATCGGCGCATTCATTGCCGGGCTTGTAATTTCAGAATCTGAATACAGCCATCAGATTGTGGCAGAGGTTCTGCCTTTCCGGGATGTGTTTTCCAGCCTCTTCTTTATATCTATCGGCATGTTGCTTGAATTTAATTATTTTCTTACTCATCTGTCGTATATCTTCCCTATGGCCTGCGCAATTATCATATTAAAGGCATTTATTGTAATAGGCATCGGCCAGATGTTAAGATACCCTTTCCGCCTGGCCATAATCGTTGCCATTGGCCTTTCCAACATAGGAGAATTCTCTTTCGTCCTTATGAAGACAGGGGAAGAATATGGCCTCTTGAACAAAGAGATGTATCAGACATTTATCGCCGCATCCATACTCACCATGATTGCCATACCAATACTGTTTGAGCGGAGTCAAAGGATCGCCTTAAAACTTGCCCATGTATTCAAAACAAAAGAATTGCCTTCTGCTGAATCAGGCCCCAAAGGCCTTTCCAATCATGTGATTATCGCCGGTTATGGCCTGAATGGCCGAAATACCGCAACTGTGCTGAAGGCAACAGGGATAGAATACATTATTCTGGATATGCATGCAGATAGGATCAGCAAGGCTAAAAAGGAGAAACACAAGGCGTTATTTGGAGATATAAGCCATCCTGAAATCTTAAAAAGGGCTGGCATTAAAAAAGCACGGATTGTTGTATTCGCTATTTCAGACCCTGTTGCAACACGGATGGCGCTCAAGGCAGCAAGAGACATAAACCCAACCATATATACAATTGTCCGAACCCGCTATATAGGTGAGGTTGAGGCATTATATAAGCTCGGCGCAAATCAGGTAATATCAGAGGAGTTTGAGACATCGGTTGAGATATTCGCCAGGGTTTTGGGAGAATACCACATTCCTACAAATATCATACAGAACCAGATAGATATAATAAGGCATGAAGGATATGCAATGCTAAGAGGCTTGTCATTGCCAAAGGAAAGGTTGATGGAGCTATCCACCCTTTTTGCAGCCAGTATAACATCCACATTTCTTGTAACCGAAGATTCTCCGGCAGTAAACAAGACCTTGGCTGAACTGGACTTGAGAAAGAAGACAGGGACTACCATCATTGTTATTGTCAGAGGAAATAAGGCAACTACAAGTCTATCAGCAGATTTCAGAATAAATGCAGGAGATGTATTGGTTTTGCTCGGCGGTCATGCAGAGTTGGACAAGGCGATGGGGATGTTAAAAAAGTAACGTTGCCATTTATGGGCAACGTTTTTCGTTGGGGGATAAACCCCAACACTACAACTATGAAAGCATTTATAATTGCAGGCACACACAGCGGAGTCGGCAAAACTACCATTTCAATCGGCATTATGGCGGCGCTCAGAAAGAGGGGTCATATTGTCCAGCCCTTCAAGGTCGGGCCTGACTATATTGACCCAAGCTATCATAAGACGGTATGTGGAAGGCCGTCATATAACCTTGATACATGGATGATGGGAGTTGAAGGGGTTAAAAGGATATTTCGTAAAGTGATGGCAAATGCAGAAGTTGAGAAGATGAAAAGTTTAGAAGATGAGAAAAAAATCTTAACCTCTCAACCTCTTAACCTCTCAACTTCTGCATCCACAGTCGGCATCATTGAAGGCGTTATGGGGCTTTTTGACGGTAAGGATGGCAAGGATGAAAAAGGAAGCACAGCCCATGTCGCAAAGGTTTTAGGCATTCCTGTCATATTGGTTGTTGACGCCAGAAGCATGGCAAGGAGCGCCGGCGCATTGGTTTACGGCTATGAAAGGTTTGACCCAAAGGTAAAGATTGCAGGCGTCATATTCAACCGTGTCGGAAGCGAGAGGCATTTTCGGATGCTCAAAGAAGCAATAGAAGATAAGTGCGAGGCAACGGTGTTGGGCTATATACCGAGAGATGAAGAAATCAGCCTGCCCGAGAGACATCTGGGTTTGGTGATGCCAGAAGAACCGGGGGCAAGGGGCAAGGGGCAAGGGGTAAGATTAAAAAAACTTGGAGAACTAATAGAAAGGTTTGTGGATGTTGAAGGAATATTGAAAATAGATTCAAGATTCAAGGTTCAAGGTTCAAGATTTAAAATCGGAAATCGGAAATCGCAAATCGCAAATGTAAAAATCGCCGTTGCCCTCGACAATGCCTTCTGTTTCTACTATCAGGAAAACCTTGACATGCTGAAACAACTTGGCGCTAAACTTGTATTTTTTAGCCCTTTGAAGGATAAAAGACTGCCTGCTGACATAAATGGTATATATCTCGGCGGAGGATATCCTGAGCTTTTTGCAAAAAAACTTGAAGCCAACAAAGCGCTCAGGCAACATATAAAAAACCTTGCAGAGAAAGGGCTTCCAATCTACGCCGAATGTGGCGGTCTTATGTATCTTGGTAAAGGTTTGAAGGATTTAAAAGGCAAAAAATATGAAATGGTTGGGGTCTTTCCTTGGGTTTCGCGGATGCTTGAAAAAAGAAAATCCCTTGGCTATAGAGAAGTGAAGGTTGTTGATTGCCAGTTCTTGAAAAAAGGTCACAAAATTCGCGGCCACGAATATCATTATTCTGAGATAGACGAACCGCCTCAGAAAATAAAAAGATGTTATCAGCTCACACCTCACACCTCGCGCCTCACGGCATCTGAAGGCTATCTCTGCAAAAACACCCTCGCCAGCTATATTCATCTTCACTTTGCAAGCAATCCCAAATTTGCAGAGGGGTTTGTAAGAGCGTGTTCCCTATGCCATCCTTATTAAGAGCTTGTTGAAAAACTCAACAATCTCTGATTACACAGATAAAAAATATAGATTACACAGATTTAAACTATTGAATTATCTGTGTAATCGTTTTTATAAATCTGTGTAATCAGGGCTGTTGGGATCTTTTTCAACAGCCTGTTAACTTCAAATCTACAAAAAAACAAGTATGCTCTCCCAGCCCGGCCTTTTAAAATATGGAAGCGTAGCTCATTGCACCCCTCTTAAGAAGGGAAAAGGCAATAAATGGGATGTATCCCATTTGCCCCCCCATTATAAGTTCTTAAAGACATAAAAGAGATTGCCTTAGTCGAGCCATAGGAGTGATTCTCTATTCTTTGCGAGAATAGGCGCGAAGGGTTATGCCTTGTCACCTATATTATCATATGCACTCTTGAAGTAATCCTCGAGAGTCTCTCCCTTTTCATTCTGGACAACAAAAGGTACTCCCTCTAACTCCTGCAAACAAAAGGCTCCTGCTAAAAGATCCTTCATATTGTCTTTATTCTCTTCCCTCTGCTCT
>MGRL01000094.1 GCA_001798165.1 Deltaproteobacteria bacterium RIFCSPHIGHO2_02_FULL_43_33 | reverse complement strand
GGATAGTCAAATAATTAAAGATATTGAAACGATAGGCGAGATTCAGAATCTCGAAATTATTATTCCCAATGAAATTCATATCGCGCAGGCATTTGAAATCCAGAAAAAGACAAAACTTTTGCCAACAGATGCGATTCTAATTTCAACCGCAAAAGATTTTTCCGACACTTTTGTCTCCAGAGATGCAGAATTAAAACAAAAGGCATCAAGCTTTATATCTGTAGTTAAACCTGAAGAATTATAGTCTGCATCATCGTTTTATGTTGCTCAACTGCCGGATAGTCAAGGTTGAATGAATGTGATAATAAGAAATAGGGGAAGCGTTTCTGAGCAATCCATTGATAATAATAACAAACAATGATAGTATGAAACCATCTTATGAGAATTTATCTCGATGTCTGTTGCTTAAGCAGGCCTTTTGATGATCGTGGACAAGATAGAGTGCGCCTCGAGTCTGAAGCGGTGCTTACTATTATTAGCCATGCTCAAACCAGCAACTGGCGCTTGTTAACCAGTGCGGTTGTTGATATTGAGATTTCCAAAATTCCTGACGCTGACAAGAAACAAAAGATTGTAATGCTGTCTACAGTGTTGCAGCAGTCTATTGCTGTAGATAATAACATAGAAAAACGGGCGTTCGAACTTGAAAAAATGGGCTTTAAGCCATTTGATGCTATGCATATAGCCTGTGCAGAAAAGGGCAAGGCGGACATCTTACTTACGACTGACGATAATTTTATCAGGAAGGCTTTGCATACCAAAGATGCACTAAAAATAACGGTTAAAAACCCGGTAATCTGCTTAATGGAGGTATTGAAGAAATGAATATACAAACTGTAGACCCAATTATTGTAAGAAAACTTGGCTTGGAAGCCTTGACTAAGACACTGGGGCCGGTGGGGATGGTGCGTTTCCTTCAACAATTTGAAGCAGGAGCAGGAAACTACACCAAAGAAAGAGAACACTGGCTTAAGGGGTTAGATGTTAAGACAATAATTAAGGAAATAAAGGCCATGAGGAAGTAAAAGATTTGGGTTAAAGATAATAACAGACAGGGAGTTCAAGAAGCTGAGGGATAAGGTTAAGGTTGAATGGGTGTGATAATAAGAAATGGGGGAAACGTCCCTGAGCAAATCCCTACAAAAATTATAAGACCCAAAGATTTTGAAGCAATGCTTAAATAAATCCCCTTTTTTTCATATTCAGCAGTAACTGACCTTATGACGCTTCTCAGGAGTGGTTTGAGAATAATGTCTTCATACGCTATACCGATGGTCTTGTATATTTCAGGCGCTTTATCAGAGATAACCTTATACCAGATAGAGACCTCCAGATGGGTAATAAGTCCTTCCTTTGAAGGTGTATCAACATCCTCTTTAAGTTCCATGGTCTTTATGGAGAAGGAGTGAATATCTGCCAATGGGTTTCTCATATTCACACCTGCCTGAGGGGCTACAGGCGAGACCTTTCCCCAGAAATCAACCACGCCAACTGTGCCGGCATCGATAATAACAAATAGTTTCATTGCAATTCCGATTAAAAGCCCTGCAACGATAAATCCTGTTAAAACCCTTGGCCCCCTGCTCCTCCGCTGATTTTCTTCCCAACAATGGCATAGATGATGCCTGCAACCAGCGCCAGAAATACAAAACCGATTATGCTTGTCATAGAAACCTCCTTTCTCGATTGTCGATTGCCGATTTACGATTTACGAATTGAATTCGAAAATCTAAAATCGTAATTCGTAAACTCACTTTTATCCCTTTACCCGCTCAACCTTTATAACCTTTTTTACCTTTTTAAGACCATTGATGATGCTCATCAGGTGGTCAAGGCTGTTTACCTCTATCTCAAATATACATACTGCCTTTCTATCGGGTGTAGTCGTAATGGTAGCATTTATGATATTTGCCTCCTGCGCTGTAATGACGCTGCTCATATTAACCAGCAGCCCCTTTTCATCATGACATATTACCCTAAGTTTTGCAGGCCGGCTTGCCTTGAGGCCTTTGTCCCATGCAACATCTATCAAACGTTCCGAGTCGCTGTATTTTATGCTTGGGCATCCCTTTAAATGGACGGCAACGCCTCTGCCTCTGCTTATGTATCCCACTATCTCGTCGCCCTGCAATGGGTTGCAGCATCTGGCAAACCTTATCATAATATCATCTATGCCTTTTACAAGCACAGCCTCTCGGGTAGGTTTTTTAAATTTCTGCAAGACTTTTTTAAAGGCAGATATTTCCGGATGCGCCTGAATCTTTTCCGGCGGGAGAAGCTTGCTTAAAAGCTGGTGGCTTGACAGTTTACCGTAGCCTACGCCTGCAAGGGCGTCGTCGATAGAAGAGAACCCCAAGCCTTCCTTTGCAATCTTATCCAATTCGCCTGATTTGAGCAGCTTATAGAAATCAACATCATGCTTCTTAAAATCCTTGTCGCATATCTCTTTACCGAGGGCGATACTCCTCTCTCGTTCCTCTGTTTTTATCCACTGCCTTATCCTTGCCTTTGCCCTTGATGTAATTACAAATTTAAGCCAGTCTTTGCTCGGTGTGTGATTGGGCGAGGTTATTATCTCTACGGTATCGCCATTCTTAAGCTGGTATTTCAGAGGCACAAGTCGTCCGTTAACCTTTGCTGCAGAACATCTGTGTCCGATATCTGTATGCACGGCATATGCAAAATCAACCGGAGATGCGCCCTTTGGCAGTTCCTTAACAGTGCCTTTTGGCGTGAAGACAAATACCTCCTCTGAGAAGAGGTCCATCTTCATCGTATCCATAAACTCCTTTGCATCCCTCATGTCTTTCTGTAATTCCAGCATCTGCCTCAGCCATGCAAATCTCTTATCATCTTTCTCAAGCATTGCTTTGCCTTCTTTATATCTCCAATGGGCAGCAATGCCCTCCTCTGCAATCTTGTGCATCTCCTCTGTTCGTATCTGTATCTCCATCCTCTCGCCGTAAGGCCCTATAACGCTCGTATGCAGAGATTGATACATGTTGGGTTTTGGTATGGCAATGTAGTCTTTAAATCTTCCAGGGATTGGCTTCCATGTGGAGTGAATGATTCCGAGGGCCTCATAACATTCTTTAACTGTAGAAACCATTATTCTGAAAGCAAGGATATCATAGATATGTTCAAATGAAAGCCCGTCCTTCAACATCTTAGTATGTATGCTGTAGAGGTGTTTTGGCCTGCCGGTAACCTCAGCCTTTAGATTGTATTCAGCAAGCCTTTTTTCTATGATTGCCTTAACCTCATGGATATAACGTTCGCGCTCTTCTTTTTCTGTGGTAAGCCGCTCCTGCAATTCTTTGTAAGGTTCAGGTTTTAAATAATTGAAGGCGAGGTCTTCCAGTTCTGTCTTAATCCAGCCTATGCCAAGACGGTTTGCAATGGGCGCATAGATGTCCATGGTCTCCTGAGCTATCTTTGTCCTTTTTTCAGGGCTGAGGACAGAAAGGGTCCGCATGTTGTGCAGTCTGTCCGCAAGTTTTATCATAATGACCCTGATGTCCTGAGCCATGGCAATAATCATTTTGCGGAAATTTTCTGCCTGTCGCTCCTCACCAGACATACCCTGCCTGTCAAAGCTTATCTTTCCTATCTTTGTAACCCCGTCTACAAGCGTTGCAACCTCATCGCCAAACAGCTCTTTAATCTTATCAAGGGTCGTTAGAGTGTCCTCCACCGTATCGTGGAGAATACCTGCTATAACGGTTACCACATCCATCTGCATATCGGTCAAAATATGGGCTACTTCAATAATATGATTTAAATATGGCTCGCCGGATACACGCATCTGTCCTTGATGAACCTTAGCAGAAAAGATGTATGCCCTTTTTATAAGCTCAATGTCTGCTGTGGGATTGTAAGAAGATATTTTGTCTACGATGTCTTCAAGTCTGACCATAAGTTATAATTTAACACGAGTATTAAAGGATTTGCAATAAAGGCGTATAAAAGGCTGTCGCAGCAAAGTCAATATACCGTGTTAACGGCAACACGAAAATGTCCGGGTTGTATGGGAGTCTTTTCGTAAGATTCGTTATTCGTTAGCTCTATAAAAATAAAAATGGGGGCAAAAGTAAAAGGGAAAAGGTGTAATTGATTAGATGTAAACCGGTTCATGCTCTCTTTAATAAGCCCCTTGCTTTTTAAAGTTATTCTATATATTCTAAAAACCATGAAAAAACGCGTAATCATCATGGGCGCTGCAGGCAGGGATTTTCATAATTTTAACCTCTGCTTCAGGGATAATCCGCTCTATGAGGTTGTTGCATTTACGGCGACCCAGATACCATTTATACAAGACAGGATATATCCAAAAGAACTTGCGGGTGTTTTATATCCAAATGGCATATCTATTTATCCTGAAGAAAGGCTTGCATCTCTCATAGAAGAGTATCGGATCGATGAGGTAATTTTTTCTTATAGCGATGTATCCCACGAACACATAATGCACAAGGCGTCTCTTGTAACGAGCATGGGGGCAAACTTTATCCTCCTTGGCGCTGAGAAGACCATGCTTAAGGCAAATAAGCCGATTATATCTGTGTGCGCTGTCAGGACGGGCTGCGGGAAGAGCGGTGTTACACGGCTTGTGTGCAAGATACTTAAGAAAAAGGGTAAACGACCTGTAGCTATCCGTCATCCAATGCCCTACGGAGATTTTTTGAAGCAGAGGGTTCAGCGATTTGCTTCACAAGAGGATTTAATGAGATACAACTGCACCATAGAGGAGAAGGAGGAATTTGAACCGCTTATAGATGCAGGTATTACTGTTTACGCAGGTGTTGATTATGCTGATATTGTAAAAGAGGCTGAAAAAGAGGCTGATATCATAGTCTGGGACGGCGGCAACAACGATTTGCCGTTCATAAAGCCGGATTTGGAAATGGTTGTCCTTGACCCGCACAGGCCTGGACACGAAATGCTGTATTATCCCGGAGAGGCGAATTTCAGAAGAGCTGATGTATTAATCATCAACAAGATGGATACCGCTAAGAGCCAGGCAGTGGATGTGATTATGAAAAATATAAAAGAGATAAACCCAAAGGCGACTGTTCTCTACACTGCCTCAGCCATAAAGGTTATAAATGGAGATTTGATTGAAGGTAAAAAAGTATTAGTAGTTGAGGATGGCCCGACCCTTACGCATGGTGGAATGACTTATGGGGCAGGGGTTGTAGCTGCCGAAAGGTGTCATGCGAAAGAGATAGTTAACCCGCGGCCATATGCAGTTGGCACTATAAAGCAAACACTATCGTCATATCCTAACATAAAAAATCTGATTCCTGCCATGGGCTATGCAAGCCATCAGATAAAAGAGCTGGAAGATACTATAAATGATACGCCCTGTGAATTGGTGCTCATCGCAACACCTGTTAATTTGGCAAGGATAATAAGGATTAACAAACCTACTGTGCGGGTAAGCTATGAAATAGAGGAGATAGGAAAGCTGACCGTTGATAATGTGATAGAAAAGTTTCTGACTCAATAAGATGCGGGTTATGGGCTGCGGGTCTTTAGCTATCGCATAGTGTCTATTGTCTGTCTTTCTCAAACCGATAAACCACCTCATCCTTACCAACCATGCCAAGCTCTTTTCTGGCCACCATCTCTATATATTTATCGTCGGTTTTTAACCGTTCAATCTCTTCCCGCATTGCAGAGTTTTCTGCCTTAATCTTTGCATTATAGTCTTTCATAGAATTATTTTCTTTAGAAAGCTTATACACGCGAACAAGCCCCCTGTCTCCAAATATAGTCAGCAAGACAATTATTACAACAAACAACAGCAGTGGGATAAAATGTTTTTTACCCTTTCCAATCTTGAGGACCATGTACACATGATTAGCAAAGTTATTGGATAAAGTCAACCTTTGACAAAGCTTCCCCAAAATCAAAGTCTATTTTTGGGAAAGCTGAATGGCAAAAGATTTTTACCTTAATTTTTACTATTAAATATGCTATATGACAGAGAAGGTTAGTGCGCCCCCCCAACAGCAAAGTCTGTCTTTGGGTGTGCGCAACAAAAACTGTTCCAGAAGGGCAGCATAAGATGGCTAAAGGGAAATGGCATAGCCTTAAAGATACTCCGCTCCCAGGACTTCTGCATACTATATCTCTCCGTCAGGATCCGGCGAGTGTCCTTGATATTACAAGAGGAATGTTAAAAAGAAAGATATACTTTAAAAAGGGCTGGCCTGTTAATGTTGTTTCCAACAGCCTCAGCGATGTTTTTGGCAGGCTGCTGTTAGAGGAAGGTGTTATTTCACAGGAGACGTATGAAAAAACGTTAGAGATAATGCAAAAGGAAAAGAAAAAGTGCGGTGAAGTCCTCATTTCTATGGGACTTATATCACAAAAAGAACTTTACGATTATCTTATCCTTCAGCTAAAGAAAAAGATATGGAAAATTTTTGACTGGCCGGATGGAAATTATAACTACTTTCTCATAAAAGGCGCCATGATGGCGGATATCCAATTGTTGCCGCAGAATCCGGCTTCTATAATAATCCATGGAATAGTGAATGGGTATTACCCATTTGAACGAATAGATACTGAGCTTGGAAGATTCATGGATAAGCCCCTTATTGTTTCTCAAAATAAACCGTATAACATTGAGGACCTTGGTTTTAATATCCAGCAGAGCCGTTTTCTTGCCAAATTTGACGGGGCAGACAAGGCAAGCGAAGTAATAAAAAATTCAGATCTTCTCCACCGTGAGGCTACGCTCCTTACCTATGCCTTACTGATAACGGCTATTATATCTCCAAAGGGTGAAAGTGCTGATGTAAAAGAGGCTTCTGAGGCGCTCAAGTATGAGCCGCAGGAGGAGCATGGAGAGGAAGGCATAAGAAAGGAAAAATATGAGGCAAAAGAGAAGGTAGATGCTGAGCTGATATTTCAGAATGGGAAAATGCATCTTGCCGAGAAAGATTATGAAAAGGCGGTAGCAGAGTTTGAAGAAATAGTAAGACTGAATCCAAACGAGGGAGAGTATAAGGCATATCTTGGTTGGGCGCTATTTAACAACAAATCCGAAAATATAGAAATGGCCATGAATTTCCTTCTGGAATCGCTCTTAATGAATCCTGATATGGATGTCGCCTACTTTTTCCTTGCAAGGCTTTATATCAAAGAAGGCTTAGTGAAAGAGGCTGAAGATGCCCTGATAAAGGCGCTTGAAAAGAACCCTTTTCTGTCTGAGGCCAGAAAGGAACTTACGCTTATTAAGATGAGGTCTGCTTCTGATGTCTTGAAGAAGGGATATGTTGATTATTTTCATTTAACCAAAAATCCGTTTGACCTTTTACCTGACCCCACCTTTCTATATATGGGTAATGCGCACTCCGAGGCATTATACTTCCTTGTAAATGGCATTAAGAATGGAAGGTCTAATATTACCCTTCTTATGGGGGATAAGGGTAGTGGAAAAACAACCCTCTGCCTTAAGATAATGGATAAATTGGCTGATGAGAAAATAGTATTTATCTATATAGATTCACCGTTGCAGTCATGGTTGGAAATTTTAATAGCAGTAAAAAATGAATTAGGGATAAAGACCACGGCAGATTCTGCAGAAGATGTTCTTTCTGTCCTTTATACGCATTTTTCAAAATACAGCGCAATGAAAGGGCGAACCATTATCATATTGGATGAAGCGCATAAACTTAGCATCAATGCGTTAATGGCTGTGAAAAGGCTGCTGGATTCGGGAGTTGATAATATTGTAATTTCAGGTCAGCCTGAAATAGAGGGCATATTGAATACCTCCGAACTTAAGGATATTAAGCAGAGTATAACGGGAGCGCACCATATGCACTCTTTAAGCCTTGAAGAGACAAAAGAATATATCTTGAAAAGACTTGAGTGGGTCGGCAGTGATGGAACGTTGCATATTACCCCCTGGGCAATAAGAACCGTACACAGTGCGAGTTCCGGCAACCCTGAACTGATAAATAAAATCTGCGACAACGTCTTTGATTTGGCAAAAGGGAAGGAAACCAGCATTATAGACGAGCAGATTGTCAAAGTTATAGAAGAGGCTATGAGCAAGGAGTTATATGCAAGGCTGCCTCAGCTTGAGCCTGTAGAAGAAAGGGTAGAGGAGCTCTTTGAAGAGAAGATAAAGAAAAGCATAGAAGAGCAAATAGTTAGAACAGTAGATGATGCCATAAAAAGGGAATTTGATAAGAGAATGGTTCAATTTGATACGGCGGTTATGTTGGATGAGATGGCAGAAAAGGTAAAAAGGTTTGTAAATGAGCAAATAAACAATATTGCAGGAGACATTGTAAAAAATGAGCTCGACAGAAGGGCGGCTCAACTTGATATCCATGCTGTATTAAATGAAGCTGCAGAAAAAACAGGAAAACTTGTCAATGAACAAATAATCAATACAGTGAGAGATGCTGTAAGGGATGAGGTAGAGGGGAGGATAACTCAACGTGCTGCTGCCACTGCATCAAATGAGGTTTTAGAAAAAGGTGAAAAGCCTTTTGAAATGAAGGCGGAGCCAATAATAATAGACAGGCAAATGGAAAAGGCTATAGATAATGGATTTGGTCAAGATATGCCTCAGTTTAACAATACCTTTGTTTCATTTGAAGCTGAAAAAAAGCAGAGATTCTTTGAGAAGAGCGGCTCATTGCTCAGAATCCTTATGCTTGCGATTGCAGTGGCGGCTTTATTGGGCGTTATTATTAACTATAATATCGTGCAGGAGTTGGGCCTTTTCTCAACATCTCATGTAGCGCAAACTCGTCAATCCAAACCTGTAAATTTACCCAAGGTCAAACAACCGGCAACTGAAACAGCGCCTATAACAGCGCAGCCTGCGCCTGAAGCTAAGGCCGTTTTGCCTGAAGCAGCGATAGAAGCTCTTCCGCAAGGGCATGAGGCTGTCCAACCTGAGTTGAAAGATACATCTGGCGCACAAAAACTATTATCTCTTACCTTTGAAATAAACAAACGTAAAAAAGAGACTGTTTCTGACGGAAACATTTTAAAGGTAAAAAAAGGAGATAAGATAAAGATTCTTTCGGTTGATGCCGGAGATATATCATCTAAAGATATTACGGTAAATTTGCTCGGTTTTATAGGGGATAAGAATAAAAATATAGGAGAAGACAGAGGGTATCCCATAGATACAGCTAAAGACCTCTGGGCAAAGTATTCAATAGATGGAAAAGGAAGAGACTATCCAATTGTGATAAAGCATAATGGCGAGAAGATAGGGAGCGTATTGCTAAAGATATCCGAGTGATTATAAGGCGCAGGTTTTTATGCAGCCTGTTTGCCCGGAAAAATAAAAAACAAATGCATTTTTCGGGTTTATATGAGTGGCTTATAGAACTTTTTCATCCTGTCTTTAAAAATATTATTTAAAGGGGTTATGCTTTTATTCTGTGCTGTCCTGGGGTCTATTTCTGCAATTCCTATCTTTTCTTTATTGTCGGATGCTCGGCAGAGTATCCTGCCATTCGGCGCTACAATCTCGCTCTGGTCTATAAATTTTAGTTTTTGCCCTTTAATCCGTTTTTCAATGCCGATTCTATTTGCTGTTATTGCAAAGACCCTGTTTTCAAGGCATCTGGTTATCATTGCCTGCGGACAATGCGGGAGCACGAGGTTTGATGGATGGCAGATGATGTCTGCGCCTTTTAAAGCAAGCACCCTAACTGCTTCCGGGAAGAGCCAGTCAAAGCATATCATCATCCCAATCCTTGCAGTCCCAATGTTGTAAACCTTAAAAGGCGTATTTCCAATAGTAAAAAATCTTTTCTCATTCCAGAACAGGTGCATCTTTCTGTAAATACCGATAAAGCCCTTTGGTCCAACAAGAATGGAGGAATTGTAAAATCTGCTGCAATATCTTTCTGCAAGACCTGCAACAATAAACAGCCTTTTCTTTTTTGCGGCTTCTATGAGCCTCTGGGTTGCCCAGCCTTTCGGCACTTCTTCTACTAATTGAAAAACTTCACTTTTTGATTTGAACTGATAGCCAGTATTAAAAAACTCCGGCAAGACAATGAGGTGAGCATCTATAGAATGGATTTTCGCAAGAACCTTTTCTACATTTGCTTCACTTTTTCCAAAGATGGGGGATGTTTGAAAGAATGCTGCTCTCATTGTTTTTCCACTTCATACAAAGACTGCATCTCTTGAGTATAAATCTTCTCATCTTCCGGATGAAGCTCAACCTTGCGTCTTGGGCTTCCTATGAGGCCTTGCGGCCTGAAGACCATCATTGCAACAAGCGCAGCGCCAAAGATAAGCATCCTGTAGTTTGCAAGCCCCCTCAAGACCTCTGGCAGGATAATCAAGATTACTGCGCCGATGATTGCCCCTGGAATGCTTCCCATGCCGCCGAGCACAATCATCGCCAGAACAAAGACCGATTCAAAGAATGTAAAACTCTCAGGCGAAACAAATGCAAACTTTCCGGCAAAAAACACCCCTGCAAGGCCTGCCCAGAATGCGCCAAGTGAAAAGGCGAGGCATTTCATTCGTGTCGTATCAATGCCCATGGCCTCTGCTGCAACCTCATCTTCACGCATAGCAATCCATGCCCTGCCTATCCTTGAATTGTTTAAGCGAGTTATGATTATGGCAGTTATAACTGTGATAACGAGGATAAGGTAATAGAAATGGATTGGCTGGCTGAATTTAAACGATACAATAGATGGCCTTGCTATACCCAGTATCCCATTTGGTCCGCCTGTCAGACTGTCCCAGTTATTTAGGATAAGATGCACTATCTGGATGAAACCGAGGGTTACAATGGCAAGATAATCACCCCGAAGCCTTAAGGTTATTATACCGAGGATAAAACCAATCCCTGCTGCAAAGAGTCCGCCTATAGGCAAGGCAAGCCAGAACGAGATGCCGAGTTTGGTTGACAGAAGCGCATAGGTATATGCTCCGATTGCATAAAAGGCAATGTAACCCAAATCCAAAAGCCCTGCCAGACCAACAGATATATTTAAGCCAAGCGCCAGAACTGCATAAAGCCCTGATAGGGTCAGTACCTCTATATAATAGTTATTGAGAAAAAGAGGAAGTGTAACGCAAAATAGTAGAAGGCTGATATTTGCAAATACGATGCTGCGGCCTTGTGCTGCTGCCGCTTTTTTAAAAGGTTGAGAAACAAAGCCCAGCGCCTCTTTTATGCGGTTTAAGACCTTAAGCCTTATAAGGCCGAGGAATGCTATTTCACCTGCAAAGATTGCGAGGGATAGAGAAACAGCGCCTCGCATACCCATGAACGGGAAAACTAAAAAGCCAAACCAGAGTGAGATAAAGAGATATTTCCAAAAGGCAAATGAGGCAACCGTATCTTTCTTAGACCGCATCATGCAACCATTCTACTAAATCTTTATTCGATGTCAACCCTTGTCAACCTTTATTTGAGTCTCTCCAAAAATCAAAGTCTATTTTTGGGTGAATCCGTTTCCTATCAATATGGTGTTTAAACTCAGCCGGCTATTTTGCGCTAAGAATTTTTGATTCTCTGTTTAGGAGTTCAATAGCCTGCTGAGCAGGAAGAAAATCCGGTTTTAGTTTTAAAGCTGTTTCAAACTCTCTCATGGCCTCATCTTTTAATCCCTTTACCTTATAGGCATTTCCTAAGTTATAGTGCGTCTCAGGAGAGTCAGATTTTAGCTTTAATGCAATCATGTATTCATGGATAGCCTCGTTCAACCTGCCATACTCCGAATATGTATTGCCAAGATTAGTATGAACATCTGAATCGTCTGGATTTATCTTTAAGGCCGTCTGAAATTCTTGCAAGGCCTTATCAAGTTCACCTTGTTTAGAGTAAATAACCCCAAGGTTAATATGCGCATCAGAATCATCCGGATTTAACGTTAAAGCTGTCTGAAACTCTTGCAAGGCGGCATCAAGCATATCTTTCTTTAAAAAAATAACTCCGAGATTGATATGGGCCTCAGAATAGTTAGATTTCAGTTTTAATGCAGCCATATATTCTTGTATGGCATCTTCAAACCGACCTTGCTTATAATAAACATTTCCAATGTTAATATGGGTATCTGCATCGTCAGATTTTAGTTTTAACGCAGTCGTATATTTTTGTGCGGCATCCTTTAACCGGCCTTGCTTATAATATATGTTTCCAATGTTAATATGGGCGAGTGTATAATCAGGCTTAACTCTTAATGCAGTCATATAGTGTTGTATGGCATCCTCAAATCTATCCTGCCGGGAATAGGCATTCCCCAAATTATTATGTCCCCTTGCCTTTTCAGGGCTTTTTCTTACCACATCCTCCCATAGTTTTGCGCCATTCTTCCATAGTATATTTCTTTTATAGGTTAAAAATGAGAAGGGAATGAGGGCGAGAAGAGCGAAGGCAATGATGCAAAAAAAGTTGAGAATTGAACAGCTCTTATGACCCTTCTCTTTACCCTTTTCCCTGTTTTTTGCTGTAACCATAAGATTTTCAGCATATTAAAACATATTAAAATAAGATTTACAAAGTTGTTTTCTCATGGCGAGCTGTGTAAAAACAAATTCCTTACCGAGTTACGCTAAGCATGATAGAGGAGAATCTCCGCATGTATGGCGGAGATTCTTCAATGTTTGATAGCGCTTGCTGCAGCTCTATCGCTGAGGCATTCTTAGGAACTTGGAGAAATGTGCGGGATATATTTCTTATTGTTAATAGGGTGTTACAAGGGATAGCGATAAAAAAGCCCCTTGTCTGAAACAGACAAGGGGCTTTTTAAGGTTTGATTTATTTAAGTGAAATAAGTTCTACCTCAAATATCAATGCTGCATTCGGTCCGATTTGAGGTCCTGCGCCTCGGTCGCCGTATCCGAGATTAGCAGGAATAAATAACTGCCATTTTGAGCCAACGTTCATTAATTGCAGCGCCTCGGTCCAGCCTGCAATAACCTGGTTTACAGGAAAGCTTGTTGGTTCTCCACGTTTATATGAGCTGTCAAACTCGGTTCCGTCAATCAGGGTGCCTTTGTAGTGTACTGTTACGGTATCGGTTGCCTTGGGTTTTTTGCCGTTGCCATTCTTGATTACCTTATATTGTAAACCGCTGGCAGTGGTCTTTACGCCTTCCTTTTTTTTATTTTCAGCAAGGAATGCCTCTCCTTCTTTCTTATTTTTTCCGCCAAGCACCTTTGCGTGTTCAGCCTGCTTTGTCTTCATTTCATTTTGAAAGGCCATCATGGTTTCCTGAACCTCCTTTTCGGTCATGAGAGGCTTATTGCCGGAAATGGCGTCTTTTACCCCTTTTGCAAGGACATCCACATCAACATCAACTGACTGGTTTTTGAAGTTATTGCCGATACTCAGCCCAATGCTGTAGCTCACCTTATCCTTTTCGCTTTTGAGCGTTGTTTTTTCAGCCGCACTCACCTGACATGTGAGTAGTGCAATGCCCAAGATTGCTGTTAATAATAATTTCATCTAATTCTCCTTTGTTGTTATTTTGGGAAGGGCATCATGCTATTCCCAATAAGATAAGAAGCTTAACAGGTCAGGTTTTATTTGTCAAAAAAATAATGCAAAAAAGAAGATAATTGGGTCAAGGGTTGAGAAACTCTTTAAAGTGTAGTAGTATCTCTTTATAATCGCTCTATTATGGATACTTTGAAACTTTCATCTCTACTGCAAAAGATTGGGATAGGGGAGAGAAGCATTGAAGGCTTGAGCATTGTGGATCATGCCTTCATGCTCATGAGGGGCATTGTCATCACAGGCGGTTTTTTTTGGCTTATCCTCCATCCATATCCGCCTGCGCTGAAGGCATGGCTTATCAGCCTTTTCCTTGTTTTTATTATCTATAGCCTTATCATACACGGCCTTATCTTTACCTGGCCCGGAAAGATAGAAACGTTCTATCTTATATGCTTAACCCTGGATTTAATCTTTACAGGAGTGTTCATAAAACTGTCAGGCGGTTTTAACAGCATATTGTTTCTCGTTATTTATCCGCTGGTAGCCCTCCACTCATTTTATTACGGACTTTACAGAGGTATTGCCCTTTCAGCAATTGTCTCCCTTGTTTACCTCATTTCCCTCTATAGCCAATTGGGTTTATTGCAATGGACAGACCTTGTATTCAGGATAGCTATAATCTTCCTTATCGCAGGTTTTTTAGGGTTTATTGCTGAGAAAGAGAGGCGCGACAGGAATGAGATTGTAAAGGCTCAGCTGAAATTAGTATCGCTCCAAGATGATTTGGAAAAGGCATATAAACATCTTCGGGATGTAAAAAACCAGGTTGAACAGTCAGAGAAGCTGGCGTCCATAGGAAGATTATCGGCAGAGCTTGCCCACGAAATCAATAATCCTCTGGATGGCATAAAGAATTGCCTATCGGTAATAAAAAGGGATACAGAAGACCCTCAGCTGAAGAAGAAATATCTGGAGTTGATAGATGAGGCGTTATGCGATATAGAGAATGCAGTCAGAGACCTTCTGGACTATGCAAAAAGGCATGAGCCCAAATTGGAAAAGGTGGATGTAACTGGTATCCTGCAAAGAACGATTGCCATGGCCGAGTATAAGCTTCAGAAGACCGGCATAGAAGTTGAGACTGAGTTTGATGATGACATCCCTTGCATATTTGGAGACCCGCACCAATTACAGGAGGTCTTTTTTAATATTATCCTGAATGCGATAGATGCCATGCCAAAGGGCGGCAGGCTTACTATAGAGGCGAGGGGTTTGGGGAATTTTATTGACATAAAAATAATGGATACCGGCATTGGCATACCACAGGAAGATTTAGGCAATATATTCCAGCCGTTTCATACAACAAAGCCATTAGGAGAGGGGACAGGCCTTGGGTTGTCAGTGAGCCTTGAGATAGTGAAAAAGCATAGCGGAACGATAAATGTTTACAGTGAGGTAGGTATTGGCACTGTTTTTAGTATAACTCTGCCCATAGCCCTTCAAGATAAATTACACGGAAGAGAGGAAGGCAAGAAGGAAGCAAGATACCATATATGAAAATACTTATTGTAGAGGATGAAAAGATAAAGAGAATAACCTTGACCGATGCTCTTTTAAAGCAAGGATATGATGTCACGGCTGCAGAAAATCCTATGGAGGCCTTAAATATCTTTAAGGACAAAGAATTTGAAGTTGTCATTACTGACATACGGCTTCCCCAGATGAACGGCCTTGAATTTTTAGAAAAGGTAAAGTCTTTAAAACCTGACACCACGGTTATAGTCATGACAGCATATGCAACAGTAGACACGGCAATAAGGGCAATGAAGCTTGGCGCGTATGACTACATAACAAAACCGTTTTCCTCTGAAGAGTTAATTCTTATTCTGGAGAGACTTAAGGATTTCAAAAGGCTCGTTGAAGAAAATATAAAGCTGAAACAGGAGATAACCGAGCGGTACAGCTTTGGCAATATAGTTGGAAAGAGTAAAAGGATGCAGGATGTCTATGAACTGATAAAAACCGTTGCCCCGCGCGATGCCACGGTATTGATCGTAGGAGAGAGCGGAACAGGCAAGGAGCTTATTGCAAATGCCATCCATTACAACAGCCCCAGAAAAGACAGGTCTTTTATAAAATGCAGTTGCGCAGCCCTTGCAGAAACCTTGTTGGAGAGCGAGCTTTTCGGGCATGAAAGGGGCGCATTTACAGGCGCTGTTAAGGAAAGGAAAGGGAGGTTTGAGCTTGCTGCCGGCGGCAGCATCTTTCTGGATGATATAGATGATGTTCCTCTTGCAGTGCAGACAAAATTATTGAGAGTTTTGCAGGAAAAGGAGGTAGAGAGGGTAGGCGGGACAAAGACCATAAAGATAGATATCCGCATCATATGCGCCACCAAGGTTGACCTGCTGAAGTTAGTAAAACAGGGCAAGTTCAGGGAGGACCTTTATTATCGCTTGAACATAGTCCCCATAAACCTGCCTCCTTTACGGGAAAGAAAGGAAGATATCCCGCTTATTGTTGACAATTCACTTAAGAAACATTGTTCAAAGGGTGAGAAAAAGGTCTTTTGTCCCGAGGCCATGAAGCTCCTCATAAATTACGATTGGCCAGGCAATGTGCGAGAATTAGAAAATATTGTGGAGAGGGTTGTCACGCTCACCAGGAACCAGGAGATTAGGCCAGAGGACATGCCGGATTTTCTTGTGGCATCGCCTGAAAAGATGTGTGACAGGCACCTCATAGATATTATGGGAGAGGCCGCTTCGTTTGAGGAAATGATTACGGATATGGAAAGAAGGCTTCTCATATTAGCCCTTGAAAAGGCAGGCGGGAATAAAAGCGAGGCTGCCAGAATCCTTAAGATGAAAAGAGAGACCCTAAGAGATAAAGTGGAGAAATATGGGATTAGTTCAGAGCCAGCCCAATCCTAACTAACAATAACCCTTCCTCATTAATAATGTCCACGTGGTGTCCCCCCGCCCCCCCGCCATGCTTGGCCTTTCTACGCCAGTAAAGACCAACCTTCTTAAGCATCCGCCCTTAAAATGATTAAGGGATAAAGAGTAGGGACTAAACTCTACAAGCTTGAAATCATTAGGTTTTTATCTTCTTGCCTATTACCGCTTATTCCTTAATTCTTAACTCTATAAAACTGGCACAGTTGTTGCGATAAACTAAAAGGCATGATCAAGACCAGGCCAGGATATATATGGAAAAGATATCTTATTACAACAGCAATTTTATGCAGTCTTATTGTAATCTTTGGAATTAAACCTGTCTTTTGCATGGATGCGGCGCGGATGCAGACGATAGCAGACAAGCTTACGAATACAACAGGCCAAGATATCAAAATTCTTATAGAAGATTCATGCAAACCTGACGCATATCTTCACCCAATGGGATATATAGTCATTACCAGCGGTATGTTGGGACTGTTTGAAGATGATGCAGAGATAGCATTTATCATAGGCCATGAATTGGCCCATAGTATAAGGGGGCATTATAACGGTGGTTCAGAGATACTGGGTATTGCCAGGGATATATATCTTCCAGCAAAATTGTGGAAAGAGATAGATGCGGATGCTTATAGTCTGAATATTATAAAGGCCGCCGGTTATGAGCCGGCGGCCTCCCTGAGGGTGCTTATGAAGCTACGGGTTAATGAAATCGGGCAGTCGTCAACATATACAGAGAAAAGGATAAATGCCCTGATTGCTGATTATAATAATTAGCAGATATTAACCCTTACGCCTGTTATTGAGCTTCCTGACTGATACAAAGTTACATTGCAGCCTTTGGGTGAAATGCCGTATGCTTCAAAGGTTGCATACTCATTGACCAGACGGAACCCTTCAATCCCTGTCTTTTCCGCACACTGGCCATTGAGGCAGACTGTCCACTTGGCATCGCTCTGCAGATTAAAGCTTACATCTTTCTTCTCTGGGCCGCTTATTCCGAGAACCTCAGCCTTTACTGTGATGCTGCTCTGCTGAGAGTCTAATGATACCAGCTGTCCCCTTATCTCACCTGCCTCAGTGGCAAATGTTGATGCTGCAAACATCACTGCCACGATGAGGGAAAATAAGCTTACTACCTTCTTCGTTGTCTTCATGAAAATTTACCTCCTTTGTGAATTTGAAATTATTTGCAACTATATCTTATGCTAATAATTATATTTTAGAATATGACAAATATCAATTCTGAAACATCTGGGTGTCAGCAACACATAAACTGTCCTTTTTATAGCACATGAATTGTCCTATTGTATGGTTTCCTAAATTTCAAGGAGGAGACCATGAAACGGACAGAGAT
>MGRL01000093.1 GCA_001798165.1 Deltaproteobacteria bacterium RIFCSPHIGHO2_02_FULL_43_33 | reverse complement strand
CGCTGTTCAAGCTGTGCTGGGGTCCCATGGGGTCTCATGGAACCAGTTTAGCTTATTCCTATTGCTTATGCAAATGTCAATAGAATGTGTTATTGCCCTATACCACAGGCCTTACAGCCACATTGATAAGCAATTCACCGTAATCTGTTGTAAAAGGCACCACAAGGGTCTCCAGACGAATCGTAGTATTTATAACCGCATTGCCGGTGAAGACCATTGGCGGGGTAAGCTTGAAAGAAAACCCTTTATCATTTAGTATCGTCAGCGCCTTTCCCATGACCATATTGATAAGCTCTGCAATGCTGTCCACAACTACGGGCTGCACAGAATCAAACTTGCTTTGATTCATGATACACGCCATCTTTACGGCGGTTTCAGGCTCCATATCAAATATTACCCTTCCTTCTACATCCCCGGTAAGACCTATGACTACAACAAGCCCCTTGCTTGTTACTGGCTCGCTATGAAGCGTCAACTTTCCCTTACGTGCAGGCATTTTGAATACATCCTCAAGGATGCAGTTGGTAGCCTCTATAAACGGTTCTATGTAATCAAGTCTCATAGTTTGATAAATTGATTACGCAGATTTTGAAGAACGATTACACCGATTAAAAACAGCATCTGTGTAATCAGCCTTTATCATCTGTGTAATCATAGTTATTTTATCTCTTTCAACACAAATCTTATGATCTCTGCTGCCTTATCAGGCTGAAAAGGTTTGGCTATAAAGTGCTTAGCCCCAAGGCTTAATGCCTTTTTAACAAGCTCCTCGTATCCGAGAGAGCTTACAATAATCACCCTGGCGTCTTTATCCTGTTCTTTTATCTTTGAAAGCGCCTCCAAACCTTCCATCTCAGGCATGGAAACATCCATGACAACCACATCGGGTTTCAGTTTAAAATATTGGTCAATAGCCTCCCTGCCTGTTGTTGCCTCCCCTGCTACAACACCGCCTATCATCTCCACAACCTTACCCATATTTTTTCTGGCAAACACTGAATCATCTACGATAAGGAATTTATATTGAGGAGGTGTTTCCATACCCCTCCTTATTCCTTTTTGCTGCATACAATTCACCCCCCTTGCCTGATACAGCTTCTGTAAGCACACCCGCCATATCCTGAAGTGACGCCACCCTGTCTGCATATCCTCTCTCAACAGCAACCTTGGGCATACCATAGACAACACAGCTATTCTCATCCTGTGCAATGGTCATACCGCCAGCGGCCTTTATGTGGCCAAGGCCCTCTGCCCCATCTTCACCCATACCTGTCATAATAACCCCTACTGCACTACGACCGCATTCCGCTGCAACCGAGTTGAAAAGTACATCGGCTGAAGGCCTGTGGCCATTCACAGCCGCTGTAGCGCTTACAATAACAACATAGCCGAAATTGGTGTTTTTAACCTTTATATGTTTACCGCCAGGCGCTATGATAACCCGGCCAGGAACAACCATATCACCGTCCCTTGCCTCTTTAACATCTATCTTACATATATTATTCAAACGGTCTGCAAAGACCTCTGTAAAACCAGGCGGCATATGCTGCACAATCAACAACCCTGCCGGAATTTCTGCAGGCAGCAGGGGCAATAAATAGGAGAGTGCATTGGGACCGCCGGTGGAGATGCCTATTGCAATAATCTTGTCTGCCCTTCTCTCTATTTTCTTCGCGGATTTTGGAGCAGAATAAACCTTTGGCTTAGGCAACAACCTAACAGGCGAGACCTTTGCTATTGCCTTTATCTTTCTTATAAGGTCATCAGCAATATCCCCGATATGAACAGATATCGCATCATGGGGCTTTGTAATGAAATCCATAGCCCCAAGCTCAAGGGCCTTTAAGGTAAGCTCAACGCCTGCTTCAGTAAGCGAACTCACCATAATTACAGGCGTCTTATATTCTGTTACAATATGCTTTAATGCCGTGAGACCGTCCATCCTCGGCATATCAACGTCAAGGGTAATGACATCAGGCCTATATTCTCCTACCTTTTTCAAGGCAAAGAGACCGTCCACTGCTGTTGCCACAACCTCTATCTCTGGGTCCTTGGCAAGAATATGAGGAATAAGCTTCCTCATCAATGCAGAGTCATCTGCCACAAGCACGCGAATCTTCTTGTTTGGTTTTATGTCCGCCATATTTACGAATTACGAATTACGAATTACGATTTAAAATCTAAAATCGTAAATCTAAAATCGTAAATTTCAGTTTACTGTCAACTGCTTACTGACCGCTGTTTGCCGCTAATAATTCATCATTAACTGCTCTTTCGCCTGCCTTTTTTATCAGTACAAGCGGATTTAATATAAGCACCACTTGGCCATTGCCGAGAATAGACGCCCCTCCGACGATATTGGTATTTACCCACTGGTCAGTAACAGATTTGATAACAAGCTCCTCTTCTCCGACTAATTTATTAACCGCTATTCCAATATCTTTATCCTCTATGCTTACAATAACAACAAAGAGCTTATCCATTTTCCTGCTTCTGCTGCCCAAATTCAATACCTCTTCAAGCCTTACGAGCGGGATAACTTTCTCACGCATCCGCAAAACTTCTTTGCCGTTTATAAGGGCCACCTCTTTTACAAAAACCCTTGTTATCTCCTTCACGGAGGCAAGCGGAATTGCAAAAAGCCTGTCACACGCACTAAACATAAGCGCCTTTATTATGGCAAGGGTTAACGGGAATCGTAACATAAAGGTCGTCCCTGCGCCCACCTCTGTTTTCACCCTGACACTACCTCTTAAACCGTCAACCACAGACCTGACGACATCCATTCCAACCCCCCTCCCTGAAACCTCGCTCACCACCTTTGCGGTTGAAAAACCAGGAAGGAATATAAAATCAATTGCATCCTTATCATCCATCTTTTCCATTGCCCCCTTGCTTATCAATCCTTTTTCCAGCGCCTTCTCCTTTATCTTCTTCACATCTATCCCGCGGCCGTCGTCTTTAACCTCAATGATTATATCATTCCCCTGGTGATAAGCCTCAAGCGATATTGTCCCCTGCCTCTCCTTGCCTAATGCCTCTCTTTCCTCCATAGTCTCTATGCCGTGGTCTATTGCATTCCGTAGAATATGTATTAATGGCTCGCCTATCATATCCACAAGGCCTTTATCAACCTCTGTTTCTTGTCCATGTATCATAAGCTTTATATCTTTATTGCTTGCCTTTGCAAGGTCTCTCACTACTCTCGGAAACCTCTTAAAAACCCTGTCAATAGGCACCATCCTGAGTTTCATAACACTTCTCTGTAAATCAGAAAGGCTCCTTTCTATGAATGAATTGACATAGGCAAACCTGCCAAGCATCTCTTCCCTTGGAAAACGTTCTTCAAACTCCGAAAAGAGCCGGGCTATCATAGAGCGCCCGATAACAAGCTCGCCAACCAGGTCCATGATCTGATCCATCCTTTCTGACTCTACCCTGATTGTAGTAGAGCGGGCCAACTTATCTTGTCTTGCAGATTCACCCTTAGCTTCAAGCGCGCCTTTGTGAGCAATTGCAAGGCCCTGTTCCTGAAATTCTTCTGCGGTTACCTCATCTACAATGCCGGGAATACTGCAAAATTTTCTCACTTCCTCGGCATTCATGCTGCTTGCAATTATTAGTTCTATAATAGCAGCAGATTCTATCTCTCTATCATCCAACGGAGGAGATGCCTTTATAACTTCTCCTATGCCGGTTATATGCTGTGAAATTATCATAGCGCCTGCTGACTTCATCTGACAGTCAGCGCTGAAATGAAGCCTTACAAAATATATGCCTTTCCCTTGCTTACGGTTCTCAGCTAAAAGCAGCTTTTCATATTCCCCAAGTACCAAAGGTGCGTCATAAGAACATGCGGCATGCTGTTCAATACTGCGTCCTTTCAAAAAACTGCCTATCTTTTCAGCTATAACAGGCACCAGCGGCGTATCTTTGCCTGTTAGATTTAACTCTATGGCGCCATTGATGCAATCTGCAGTTTTTAATAAAAGGTCTGTCAAATCCCCGTCTACCTCAATAGACCCATCTTCAACAGCCTGAAGCAGGTCCTCTGCCTTGTGGGTAAGACTGGAAAGCTCTTTGAGCCCAATAGATGCAGAATCGCCCTTGAGGGTATGGAATATCCTCTTAATTGTTTTTAAACTATCACCCTTATCGCTTTTCTCCTCAAGTGAAAGCACCTCCTGTATGAGCGACTCTATAAGCTCCATTGCCTGCTGATAAAATGTCTCTTTGAGGCTCTTAATATCCTCTTCGCTTAATTGTAGCGAGCTTAATTCTTCCATAAGCCCTCCCATGAGGAAAGTTTTTATGCTATATTATTTCGCCTGTTATTTTATGCCTGCACATATTTTTACCCATGAATAACCCTCTTAATTTCAGAGAGGAGTTGTTCTACTGAAAAGGGTTTTGTAAGGCATCGTATGGCGCCTGCCCTTATAGACGATGCTATATCTCCGCTGCCAGCCACTCCTGAAAAGGTTATAATAGGCAGTTTAGAGTCTATCTTTTTGAGTATCTTTACAGTATTTATACCGTCAAGATTCGGCATCATAATGTCAAGAAGCGCCATATCAAATTTTCCATCAAGGGCTTTGACTACCGCCTCAACGCCGTCTCGTACAAGCGTAACACTGTAGCCGGACTCCTCCAGTTCGCTCCTCAATACTTCTGCAAAATTTTTTTCATCGTCAGCAAGCAATATATTTTTCCCCACTTGTCTCAAGCCTCCTTCTTTTTACCATTCCACTATTCAGGATTATAAAATGCAAGCACCCCCCCATCACTACACAGGGATATCGGGTTGTTTTCTATCCCTTGTTGCCCATTTTATCTGTGCAATCAATTGAGCCACGGTAAACGGCTTATTCAAGCAAACAGAAGCGCCTGCCATTGTTATATCTATCATCATATCCTTTTCAATCATGCCGGAACATGCAATAACGACAATATCCGGCGTTATCTTCTTGACTATTTTAATGGTATCTACCCCCTTTAGCTTCGGCGTTACCATATCTACAATAAGCGCATCAAATCTGTCATCCATGGCAGCAAGAACAGCATCAACGCCATTTTCCACCCACGTGATATTATACCCATAGGTTTCCAGCTCTTCTTTCAATATCATGCCAAGGTCTTTTTCATCCTCTACCAATAGTATCTTCATCATAATCCTTCACTTCTTCTGGTATGCTGTTCCTTTGTTCTTATGAATGAATATAAAGTTATCGTTTACGCCCTGAAGCGTCTCTGTGTGGCCAAGAAACAGATGCCCTTTAGGCACAAGGCATTGATAGAATCTTTCAATAACCCCCTTCTGCGTCTGGCTATCAAAATATATCATGACATTTCTGCAAAATATCACATCTATATGAGAAAAGCCATTGTCATACATGAGATTGTGAAAATCAAAAATTATGAGCCTCTTCAACTCGTCTTTCACTTGAACATTACCACCTTTTTCAATAAAATATCTTCGCAAAGAAGCTTCATCCACACCTTCCGTCTTTTCCTTTGGATAAATCCCCTGCTGCGCCGCCTCTAATGCAGTGAGGCTCAAATCAGAGGCAAAAATATTCACCTTCCACCCTTTAATATCTGTCATGACATCATTGAGTATCATTGCAATTGTATAAGGCTCCTGGCCTGTTGAGCATCCTGCGCTCCATATCTTGAGAGTAAAATTATTCGCTGCCCTTTTCTTGGAAAGAATTTCAGGCAGCACAGAATATTGAAAAAGGTCAAGCTGCGGCTTATTGCGGTAAAACGATGTTTCGTTGATCGTCAGGGCGTCCAGAAATGCCAGGAGCTCAACTTTGCCGCCTTCATCATTGGTCACGAGTTTATAGTAGCGGTAAAAGCTCTTTATGCCTGTAGCCTTCATCCGCTGCACAATCCTGTTCTGCAAAAAAGACCTCTTTTCAATTTTTAGATTTATACCGCATTCCTCATAAACCAACAGGCTGAATAATCTAAACTCCTCATCCGTCATTTCATTACTGGAAGATGGGAAAACAAATGACATTGTATTTGCAACCTCGCCTATCATAAGACTCTTAGGACTCTTTGACACCCGTCTTTTTTTAAATTGCAGCGCAGCCTGAGCATTTCATACAGGCTCTTGCCATACTCAGCTATTTTGCTGCCTTTTGAGGCTTTACAACTCCGAATGAAGGAACTTTACCTGTTTCTGTTCTTACCGTATGCAATTTAGGCTTTGAGGCATCTTCTCCTATGGCAAATTTGCCCGCTACATCAGTTAAGGTGTCAGACTGCCTTGAAAGCTGTTCTGCAGACGCCGCAAGCTCTGTTGCGCTGCTTGCATTCTGCTGAACCATATCCCTGAGCTTCTCAACTGCCTTCACAACCTCCTCTGTCCCTGAGGCCTGCTCATCAGCAGATGCGCTCACCTCCTGGGTTATCTCATTTAATTTTATAACTGCCTTGCTTATCTGGTCGCACCCGCTGGCCTGCTCGCTCGTTGCAGCGCTAATCTCAGCTGAATACCTTGAGGCATCCAATACAGCAGTCTCTATCTTTCTTAAGGCATTAACAACTTCCCCTGATAGTTTTAATGAAAAATCTACAATAGCCACATTCTTCTCCACATTGCCTACTGCTGACTGGGTCTCCTTCTGGATGCCATATATGAGGTCAGCTATTTCCTTTGCGCTTTTTGCAGACCTTTCCGCCAACTTCCTCACCTCTTCTGCAACAACTGCAAAGCCCATCCCATGCTCGCCTGCCCTTGCTGCCTCTATGGCCGCGTTAAGCGCCAATAGATTGGTCTGCTCTGCTATATCGTCTATAACCTCTACAATCTTCCCGATATCTTCTGTCCTTCCTCCGAGCATCCGTATTGTATCAGCAGAGCTGGTCATAGCCTTGGTAATCTCATTCATACTGTCGGATGACTTGTCAACAGCATTATTGCCCAAAACTACTGCCTCGCTTGATTTCTGGGAAAGCTCTGCAAGTCGTTTTGCATTTTCAGCAACCCTCTGAATGGATGCGATAAGTTCTTCTATTGAGCTTGATGTCTGTGTAACTGCTGCAGATTGAGACTGGATGCTCTTTGCCACATTCTGTATATTTGCGCTCATCTCGTGCATGGTGGATGTTATCTCCTCAACTGCCGTAGCCGCGCCTTCGCTGTTTCTGCTTGACTGTTCTGCTGTTGCGGCTATCTCTGACGAGGCAGAGGCCACCTGGTCAGAACCGCCTCTAATCTGACCGATTGTCCCTCTCAAACCTGTTATCATCTTCCAGAAGGCATTTCCGAGGATATCCTTTTCTGACTTCGGCTTAATATCCCCACTCAGATCTCCATCTGCTATATCTTCTGCTGTATGGGCCATAGCCTTAAGATATATAACCATCTCTTGGAATGCCTTTGCAAGAATGCCTATCTCATCCTTCCCTTTTGCCTCAACAGTTACATCCAACTCGCCGCCTGCAATCTTCTGAGCTGCCATTGACATAGCCCTTACAGGCCTGGAGATAGAAGCGGCAATGAATATAGCAATGCCCAGGGATATAAGAACAGCCAAGATACTGCCTATAATTATGGTGAAAACAGCCGTCCTTTCAGCATTTTTTGCTGACGCAGTTGCCGCTGCCGTATCCTTTTTAATTGCCTCAAAAAGTTTTGTAAGCTTTTCTACCCCTGGTTCAGCATATTTATAATCCATCTCCTCCATAAGCTCTGCTGCCTTTGGATTGCCTATAGGGTCTTTTATCTCAAATATACCGCGGCCTGCTTTTCTTACCCCTTCAAAATCAGCCTTAACTCTCCTTATGATTTCCATCTCGCTATTTGGAAGGGCAAGCGCCTCTATAGTGCGAAATTTCTCTTCCACCACAGCTTCCTGGTTGTCAAATTCCTTCACATATTCTCTCTTGCCGGTAATAATATAGTCATTCCCTGGCATGGTCAGCCATGAAAGATTATACATCAGCTCTCCTGCAGCTAATTGTTGAATCCCATGTTCATCCATCTCATTTACGCTATTGGCCAGCCTGCCTACTGAGAAGTAGACAATTGTCGTAAAAGTTATCATCACTGCTATTACCACCATAAAAGCCAGTATCAGTTTTACGCCTATCCGTGTCATGGCATGCCTCCTCTCAATATATAATTTAAGCTATCTGTTGATCTATACCCTGTTCAAGCGCGCCTTTTGCCTTGCCTTCCTGCTTTCCATATTCCTCTCCTGCAGCAAGGCGCCTGTGCATAGCTTCCATCTTCCTTATCTCTTCCACAGATAAAAGCTTTGCCAGGTCTACCAGGACAATAAGCCTATCGTTCAGCTTACCTACGCCTGTTATATATTCTGCGCCAACGGATGATACTAATTCAGGTGGCGGCTCTATTGAATCTTGAGAAATCTTGAGTATCTCAGAGGCTGCATCAACGATAAGGCCTACGGTTTTGCCCTCCAGTTCAAGAATTAATACCCTACTGGTCTTTTTCACGACTTCTGCCATCTCATCAGAGGAGATACCTATTCGCTTCCTCATGTCTATCACAGGAACTATCCTACCCCGTAAGTTTACAACCCCTTCTACAAACCCTGCTGTGTCAGGGACAGAGGTAATCTCAGGCACTCTGATGATTTCCTTAACTGCAGCAATAGATACTCCGAAAAATTCCTTTCCTACCTTAAACCCTACCAGTTGGATTATCTTTGACATAACCATCCTCCTTTCCCGTCCATGTAATACATTATCTTTTAACCTATATTTAGTAGATTCTTCATAAACGATGTCAGTTTGATGCCTTGGCATAATTACGAGCATTGAGAGTCTTTGAAACCTCTCCCTTTATTTGTTTAATATGGTTTACCTTTTCTTCCTCTATGACAAATTTGCCCGCTACATCAGTCAGGGTGTCAGACTGTCTTGAAAGCTGTTCTGCAGACGCCGCAAGCTCTGTTGCGCTGCTTGCATTCTGCTGAACCATATCCCTGAGCTTCTCAACTGCCTTCACAACCTGCTCTGTCCCTGATGCCTGCTCATCAGCAGATGCGCTCACCTCCTGGGTTACTTCATTTAATTTTATAACCGCCTTGCTTATCTGGTCGCACCCGCCGGCCTGCTCGCTCGTTGCAGCGCTAATCTCAGCTGAATACCTTGAGGCATCCAATACAGCAGTCTCTATCTTTCTTAATGAATCAACAACCTCATTGGACATCTTTAGCGCCTGGTCCACAATTGCTACGCTTTTTTCAACATTATTTATAGCAGACTGCGTCTCCCTCTGTATTCCATATATAAGGTCAGCTATTTCCTTTGTGCTTTTTGCAGACCTTTCTGCCAGCTTCCTAACCTCTTCTGCAACAACTGCAAAACCCATCCCATGCTCGCCTGCCCTTGCTGCCTCTATGGCCGCGTTGAGCGCCAATAGATTGGTCTGCTCTGCTATATCGTCTATAACCTCTACAATCTTCCCGATATCCTCTGTCCTTCCTCCGAGCATTCGTATTGTATCAGCAGAATTCGTTATTACCTTTGTAATATCGCTCATGCTGCTTGATGATTTATCAACTGCATTACTGCCCAAAACTACTGCCTCGCTTGACCTCTGGGAAAGTTCTGCAAGCTGTTTAGCATTTTCAGCAACCCTCTGGATAGATGCGATAAGCTCTTCTATAAAGCTTGATGTCTGCGTAACAGCAGCAGCCTGAGACTGGATGCTCTTTGCCACATTCTGTATATTGGTGCTCATCTCGTGCATGGTAGATGTTATCTCTTCAACTGCTGCCGCGGCAGATTCGCTGTTTCTGCTTGACTGCTCTGCTGTTGCAGCTATCTCTGACGACGCAGAGGCCACCTGATCCGAACCGCCCCTAATCTGGCCAACAACATCACGAAGCCCTATAATCATTTTCTTAAATGCATTGCCGAGGACATCTTTCTCTGACTTTGGTTTTATATCTCCCTTAATGTCCCCTTCTGCTATTGCCTCAGCAGCATGAGATATAGATTTAAGGTAGGTAATCATGCCCTTAAATGCATTACCAAGGACATCTCTTTCTGATTTTGGCGTTACATCAACATTTAAATCTCCGCTTGTTATTGCATCTGCTGTATGTGACATAGCCTTTAAATAAATGCTCATCTCTTTAAATGCCTTGGATAACATCCCCACCTCATCTTTTGCCCCAACCTCAATATCTACATTCAAATCGCCTGAAGCTATTTTCTGGGAAAGCCCTGCTATCTTGTTCAAAGGGCGCGTTATGCTGCCCATAACAATATAGGCAAAGACAATAGATACCGCAAAAATAACTATGGTGAAGGCTATAAAAAATATCAGCATGGCCTGCGCCTTGCTTCCAAGCTGGTCAGCCTTCAGGCTCAAATCATTTGCTATCTTATTCTCTACCTCTTTAAAAAGATTTATTTTGCCGGTCTGCATCTTAAACCAGTCAGCAGGCTCTACTCCAAAGCTGCCCTTAGCGGCATTTTCAAAGGCGGCCATTCTCATCTTATCCGTTCTCTCTACAAGCTGGCCCTGTATTTTATTCCGATAGAAATCCCTTTGTTCAGCATTGGCAGAAGATAAGAAGATGCTTAAATAGGTATCCTGGGCCGCTACGATAGAGCTAAATTTATTAAATACCCCTGGTTCAAATTTATCAACAGAAAAGGCATTTATCAAAACCGCCCTTTCCCGGCCTGCGGCTTCCTTTGCCTGTAAAAAATTAACATAGGCGAATGTCATAGTAGACATTTCTGAGTTTGTGTTGATTTTAGATATATGAACCATAATATCCAGAAATGAATCTACCAGACCGGAATAATATTCAATAATCTCAGATGCAGAGGCATTTAATACTGTAGCAGAATCCCTCCTGCTTTTAAGGCCGTCAAGTTTGCTTAACCCGCTATCTAAGGTATTTTTAAACTCAATGCCAAACCGCTGCGCATCAAAACTTTTAAGAAGCGCCTGCAGGTCAACAATCTTTTTATCTGTTTCTGACCTCTGCTCTGAAAGCTCTGAAATAAATTCCTTCCCTCTGCTGCCAATAAATAATACGGTAGATGCCCTTTCCTTCTGCACTTCATGCACCAAAGAGCTTATCTTAACCGTGATTGCAGATAAGGTTTGCACGGCCTGCATTTCACTTGCAAGGTTAGCTTTTTCCCATATGCCGTTAATCGAGAAATAGAGAAGGCCGGCAATGGGTAAGGCAAGCATTAAAATAAGCTTGCTTCTAATTTTAATGTTATTTATAACTTTCATAATATTCTCTCCTTATGTAAGAGTTTAATATTCTTAATAATGTTTAAAACCTAAAACTCTAAAGACATCTGTCATAACATGCCCTCCTTTTTTATATACATCTTAACTTGCCTTTTTGTGTCTATACGTTTCTATTGCATTCAGAATGTTCGGAATATCCTTTGGCTTTTCCAAGAAAAAATCCGCCCCAGCCTTCAATGCCGAATACTTTGCGCTTGCAGAGGTGTCGCTGGTAACTATGCCTACGCATAAGTCAGGGTTTATCTCTTTTATAATAGGAACAGCCTCCATAGCGCCCATACCCGGCATGTGCAAATCAAGGATAATGCCATCAAACTCATTTTCCATGATATGCCTAAGTCCATCGCTCACTGTGGAGTGAACAACGACCTCATACGACTTCTTTTTTAAGAAAGTGCTGATTACATCTGCCATATACATATCGTCATCTATAATCATGAATCTCATTGTCTACCTCGTCATACTTAGTAATTTTATGGAATATACCCCAAAAAAGAAAATCATCTGATATCGTTTGACATTAAAAGCAATTACTATGCCAATAAGATAACCAGTTGATTTATAAATGGATTATTATTCTATGTAAGGATTGCAGGTAAAGAAAAAAGGCATTCTGCCTGATTAACTATGGCATAATGTCGTATTGAACGATTTCTACAGACTTGAAATCTGAGATTAATTTCAGGAAAATAAGTAAGTAAACTACTACCGCCTAAAGGCGAACTTTTTTCTCCCATTCCCCGAAGGAGACAATAAGGGTAAACATTGAAAGGTGAAGGCAAGGGTTATTTCAACTTATTCTAATCCATATTGCTTTATCTTTCTATAAAGCGTCTTGGGGTCTATACCGAGTATTTGAGATGCCTTTCCCTTGTGACCATCAACTTGTCTCATAACAATCTTTATATGCTCTTTCTCCATGTCCTCTATTGTGGCGAGAGATGGTTTGCTTACATCCAAGTCTGGTGTCATAGGTGCATTTTGGAGCTCAAGGGGAAGGTCCTTTACCATAATTACACTGCCTTTACAAAGTATGCTTGCGCGCTGGATTACATTTCTAAGTTCCCGTATGTTGCCGGGCCATGAATACACCATAAGCCTTTTCATTACCTCTCCATCAATATTTTTCCTTTCCCGTTCTGCGGTTAGAAATTGCTCAACAAGAAGAGGTATATCAGCCACCCTCTCATGCAGCGGCGGCAGATGAATATTTACTGCCGCAAGCCTAAAATACAGGTCTTGCCTGAACTTGCCTGCATCAACCTCTTTCTTTAAATCCTTGTTCGTAGCAGCCACTATCCGCACATCTACTTCAATCTCTTTTTTACCGCCAACCTTAAAAAATCTATTGGTCTCTATTGCGCGTAAAAGTTTTGCCTGCATTGATGAGCTGATTTCGCCAATCTCATCAAGGAAGAGAGTTCCCCGGTCTGCAAGCTCAAAATATCCCGGCTTATTTGTCTGCGCGCCTGTAAATGCGCCCTTTTCATATCCAAACAGCTCGCTCTCCAGAATTGAATCAGGTATGGCGCTGCTGTTAAATGCTATAAAAGGACCTTTGGCGCGTTGAGACGAATTATGAATAAACCTGGCCATCAACTCCTTACCAACACCACTTTCACCTGAAATAAGAACAGGCATATGCGCATGTGCAATCTTTTTTGCTGTATTCAGTATTTCCAGCATTCCAGGGCTTTTCGTCGTTATTTCCGCATCACCCTCTCTATAACTCTTACGGAAAATAATATTATCGCGCCTAATCCTTCTCTTATCCCATGCCTTTTCAATCAATAGCCTGAGTTTTTCTATCCCGCATGGTTTGGTGATATAGTCGTATGCGCCAAGTTTCATTGCCTCAATTGCAGTGGGAATAGACGCATTTCCGGTAAGTATGATAAATTCAGGCGGGAGATCATCTTTCTCAAAGTTTCTCAAAACCTCTATGCCGTTTAAATAGGGCATATTAATATCCAACAAAACTACATCAAATTCACCTTGCTGCAAAGATGCAAGCGCTCTCTTGCCATCATACGCCACCTCTACATATAAACCATAATGAGCCAGCTCATCCATGAGAACTGTGGCAAAATTTTTCTCATCATCAGCAATAAGGACACGAATCTTTTTCTTATTTGTATCTATCGCCATTCTATCAACCTGCCAAGCTGAAATGTTATTAGCATAAACTGTTTTTAAAAATATGAAACATATAATTTGTTAATTTTGAAGAACTTTTTTACCCTGATTATTAACAGGAAAAATTATAGAAAATATACTCCCTTTGTCAACCTCTGATTCAACCTCTATCTTGCCGCCATGTTGATTTATTATGCCGTAACAAATGGAAAGACCCAGCCCTGTCCCTGTATGCCCTTTTGTTGTAAAGAATGTTGTAAATACTTTATTGAGATTCTCCGGTGGAATACCGCAGCCATTATCCTGAAACAATATCTTTATGAGGTTTTTCTCACCATTCACGCTGCTTACTGTAGATATGGTAAGCACGCCCCTTCCCGGCTCCATTGCTTCAAATGCATTTATCATAATAGCCAAAAAAACCTGCCTTAATTGACCTTCATCAGCAACTAACATTGGCAAATTATCTTCCAGATTTGTTCGTACAATAAAACTGCTGAACTTTTTCTGGAGTTGAATGAGCTTTATCGTTTCATTCAAAACATCATTAATACTTACATCTTTTACAACAAGGCTGCTCTCCTTGCTGAAATTCAAAAGGCCTGTTGTTATATTCTTACACCTGTATATCTCATCCTCTATTATTTTCAGGTACTTATGAAACCTCTGATAGTTTCCTTCTGCCTTAAAATTGTCAGGTATTGTACTCTTCAAGAGAGATTCAACACACACAGCCATAGATGCCATTGGGTTGTTTATCTCATGGGCGACACCTGCGGCAAGTTCGCCTATAGCAGCCAGCCTGTTCCTTGCCATAAGTTGGGCTTCCAGCACCCTTCTCTCTGTTATATCTTCCAGGGCAGTTATCACATATTCAGCCTCTCCCTCTTTTATTGCAAGAGGAATCTTTGTAACCTTAAAAAACCTTTTACCGCCAAAACTTACAGAAACCTCCTCTCGTTCAATAATCTTGCCTGTTTTAAATACCTCATCAAACTCCCTTTCCATTTCAGCCCTGTTTTTAGGAGACGAGGCTTTAAAGAGGTTCATATCAAGGATATTCCAAAGTTTTTTACCTATTGCAACATCCCTGCTTATACCAAACAGCCCATCCTCACGATACCTGTTCCATGCAATAACTGTAAGGTTCCTATCCACTATATAGATATTAAACGGCAGATTATCAATGATACTGTCAAGAAAGGCCTTCTGGCCCTCTAATTCAGATGTCTGTCTATGCAGGTTATTTATATTGGTTTTAAGCTGAAGCGCCATTTCATTGAATGTATTCCCCAAGTCTCCTATTTCGTCTCTCGATTGTACAGCTATACGCTGCGCAAGGTTGCCGGAGGCAATAGCCTTCGATACCTCAACCAGCTTTTTAATCGGTTTAATGATAATAAGATAGACGAAGATAAGACTCCCTAATGCAATGAGGCCGGTTATCAATAAGAATACAAATTGCAATTTATGCAGCCTGCCAATCTTTCTTTCTGAGTGGTTTCCCAGAAGGGTAACCAAGCTATCCACATCCTGGGTGAATTCAAAAACCTTTTCTCTATATTGTTGTTTTAATACCTTAACAAAATCCCTTCCTGTTGACCTCAGAGAGAGATTTTGAAGCATTGGTTTTATAGTTTTATTCCATCTGTCTATATTTTGGTTAAGCCTGTCTCTCATCTCTGGTTCATCTGCCTTTTTAAGGCTATACCGCGGATTACCATCTCTCAACCCATAGAGAATACTTTCAAATATAGCTATCTCATTATCAAGCTGGATTTTTACCCCTGCGTCCCCTTCTGCATAATGCTCTGCCAAAAGGGCCATCTTCATCAATCGCATCCTTTCACTGGCAACCATGTTAATCGCAGCAGCATCACCCTTGAGTGTGGAAACGCTATTTTCCCATGCCATAAAGAGCATCAGCTCAAGAAGGCCGGCCAGCAATATTATTAAAGCAATTTTCAATAGAAGTGTTTTTGGTCTTGTCATAAAGATTAATGGCTATTGCATATCAAACAGTTACTGCTCATTACTAACTGCTGTCTGCTTACTTCCTCTAACACCTGTGTTTAATTTGTCTCCAAACCTTTCCAGTCTTTTCCCTGCCTCGTCATATTTTGCCCGCGCATTATTAATATGAGTGCCAACAACATCAAAATCTTTCAAAAACCTGTCAAAATCTCCTTTCAACCGTTCAAGGTGCGATAGTATCTCCATAGCCTGTTCGCTTACCTCCATGCCTTTAAGACCGAGGAGTATTGTCTGGAGATAGGCATAAAAACTGTTCGGCGAAACCGGTATAACCCTTTTGACAAAGGCATAACTCGCTATACCTTTTTCTTCCCCGAATGACTCATCCTTTATAATAGTTTCATAATAGACATTCTCAGCAGGTATATACATGAGGGCAAAATTGAATGTGCCTTCATCGGGCTGTATATATTGATTTGCAATAGCATCTATATGCTTCTTAACATCTGATGCAAATTTCCTTTTATTTATCTTACGCTCTTCATCCGTCGGACTTTCTATAAGCCTTTTAAAATTCTCCAAAGGAAATTTGGAGTCAATGGGAACAAGGCCGTTAGCAAGCTGAATCACAGCATCAACCCTTGTTCCATCCTTGAATGCATATTGGAGTTTATAGTTTGTTGGCGGCAGTATCTGGGCAAGCAGGTCGCCTAAAAATAGCTCTCCGAGCCCGCCCCGAAGCTTAGGCGACCTCAATATCTCCTGAAGGCTTGCTATGTCCTTGCCTACATCAAAGACCTGCTGCGTTGCCTTGGAAAGCTCTCCAAGGTCTCTCTTTACATCGCCCACAACCCTTGCCGCATTATCCATTCTCTGACCCAACTGACCGGTTGCGCTCTGTATCTGCTGCGTAACGGAATTCAACTGGTTATTTACCTGGGATGTAACATTAGAGAGTTGTTGGTTAATGGTCTGAATGTTTACTGCAAGATTTTCTGAGAGCTGCTGGCGAAGGTTTTGAACCTCCTGCTGCATTAAGGAGAGGGCTGGGTCTGTCTCATGTCTTTTTGCACCGAAGATATTCCACAAGATGAGCAGTATTAAAATGCCGAGAAGTATTGAAATGATGATTTCCATATAAATATCGTGTTCCGTGTCCGTTGTCCGTGACCGTTAAAAAGCTTTTTACGGTCACGGTTCACGGTCACGATTCACGGCTTCTCTCCATATACTCCTTCGCCTGATGCACAAAGGCTTCCATCCTTGTCTTTGAGTTTGTATCTTCAAGGCCTTCATAAACCATATTCAGATACGGGATATTGCCTTTCTCCTCACGGACTTTTTTCAGTATTGCATTAACAACAGTGCCGGGCATGCAGGTAAACGGCATAGCATTTACAATCCCGTGGGCGCCTTTATGAATATAGTCCATGGCCTTGCCAACGCTTAACACAGCCTCACCTTCAAATGAGTCATGGATATAGGAAGACGATAATTTCAAGACCTCTTCAGTAGTCGGTTCATGGCCTCCCCTTAAATCCCCGTCAAGGATATTCAAGAATTTATGCTCATCCTTGCGCTGGAAGAAATCATTAAATACCGTTCGCGCATAGAGGCCATATTGTCCGCGTTCCCAATTTCTCCTCTTGGCGCAAAAATTTGTATAGTAAATCCACTCAGATATTGGCGGGACCCTCACCTCCGCGCCAAGCGCCTCCAACTGCTTAACAAGGTTCTCATTACTGAACCTGTTGCTCCTCACATATATCTCGCCAACAACACCGATAACAGGTCTTCCTTCTTTTACAGATGCCGGTATTGCAAGAAATGCCTGCTTAACCTCTGCAAGTTCTTTCTCAGGAAATCTCTTCTCTCTTACCGCACTGCATATCTTATGGATACTCTCCCAGTATACCTTTTCTGTTTCACCAGAATTCTTTTCATAAGGCCTTGTCTCCCTCAACCTCTTTTCCAGTATATCTATCGCAACTATGCCCCACCACGCAAACCGAGGAAAATTGCCGCCTACCATGCCAAGTTCTTTGTAAAATGCAGAATCCTGGTCCGGCGCATAGACCGGCACATCCTTATGCCCCATCTCATCAAGTATCAGCCTGTGGTAGCGGTTATATTGGCCAAACCTGCAAGGCCCGTTGCCTGAAGGCATAAAGAATGCGGACTTTTCAGGATCAAAGTCAGGCCTCTTGATAATCTTTACCATATCGCCTGTTGTAATGATGCTTGGATAACATTCCCTGCCTGAGCTGTATCTTCTGCCCCATTTCAATGTTTCATCATCAGGCTCAGGGATTATCTCAGCCTCAATGCCACACGCCTCAAATGCAGCCTTTATTGCATATGCGGCATCTGCCATGTATGGCAGATATATTTTTTTCTTAAGCCCTGTCCGGTGTACGGGTTGTTTTTCTGACTTCTGACTTCTGACTTCTGACCCTTGATTAAAACCTTCAAGGGCATGCTTCTGACTTCTTTTTCTTATATTTCTTAAACTATCCAGAAATGCCTCGCACCTTGTTATCGCGCCTGCATCTGCAGAATGTTCGTCTATCTCAAGTTGGAGGAATGGCTTGCCTTTTGACACATCTTTAAAGAAATGCGTAATAAATGAGTCAGGGCCGCATCCAAAATTTGTCAAATAAACCGCATAGAGATTCGGATTGTCATTTACAATCTTTGCAGTTGACAATATCCTCTGGCCTGACTTCCAATACATATCTGCTGCAAGGGTGTCGTCTATTGCATCATCCACAGGAAGCATGTCAAAGGGTATTGCAAGAACACCCATATCCCGAAGCTTCTGAGGCAGTTCCAGATTTATGCCATTATCCATCGTATTATACGGCCTGCCTGCAATAACAAGGGATATGTCCTTAAGCCCATTCAACACCTCCCTCCCCTTCTCCTGCATCTTCTTGTAGAAATCAACCTGGCTTTGCTCGGCTGCCAATACTGCACTATCTATATCTTTCTTATTCCTGCCAAGCATCTTCCCGAATTCATAGAATTCCGTTTTCCTAAGCTTCTCAGGTTTATTAAAGTGTATGATGGGCTTTAATACCTCAACACCCATGCCTTTAAAATCAAATGCAGCTTCAGAAAGATATGGCATAGTTTGGACATAGGGGCAGTGGTAGGTAAATGAGTGATATTTCTTGACAGGTTTTAGATTGATTATACTTGGAAGGAATATTTTTTTAATGCCTTTGCCCATTAAATCCTGAATATGGCCATGGCTAATCTTTATGGGGAAGCAAGTTTCTGTAACTATCCTCTCCACCCCTTCTTTTATAATCTCTCTGTTTGTAGGCGCTGAGAGTATAACCTTGTAGCCGAGTTCATTAAAAAATGCCTTCCAGAACGGATACATCTCGTACATATAGAGTATCCTCGGGATGCCTATAGATGGTGCATCCTCTGGAAGTTTTTTGCCTTTATACGATGAGAATAGTATTTTCTCTCTTTCTTGGTAAAGGTCTGATAAGGGGTTATCTTTCTTAGCTGCTATATTGACATCATACTTTTCACATCTTGAGCCATAGTAAAGGGGCGACTCTCCCTCAATAACAACCTTTTTTATATCGCATATATTTGAGCAGTCCCTGCATTCAAAGGATGTTAATGTGTACTTTTTTTTGCTCAGGTCAAACCCTTTAAAGTTTGTCTGTTTCTGCGGATCCTTTTCCTGCATTGCAAGTATCGCAACGCCTATTGCGCCTGTGACATCATGGTTTTGCGGCACAGCAATCTGCTTGCCTGTCACCTTTTCAAATGCGGCAACAACACCCAAATTTGCTGCTGTGCCGCCCTGGAAGAATATCTTATTGCCAATCCGCCTGTCGCCGACAACCCTGTTCAGATAATTATGCACAATGGAATATGAAAGACCTGCTACAAGCTCATCCTTAGCAGCGCCCTTTTGCTGATGATGGACCATATCGCTCTCAATAAAAACTGTGCACCGTTCACCCATGGATGCAGGGCCGGCGCATCCCAGTGCAAGATCGCTGAACTCACCCTTTATTGATATGCCAATCCGCTCTGCCTGTTCTTCAAGAAACGAACCAGTGCCTGCAGCGCAGACCTTATTCATCTCAAAATCAACAACAACTCCGTCTTTCAATGCGATATATTTTGAGTCTTGGCCGCCTATCTCAAAGATTGTGTCTACTGTTGGGTCAATAACTGCCGCAGCCGTTGCCTGGGCTGTAATCTCATTTCTTATAATATCAGCGCCTACAAAATCGCCGGTAAGATACCTGCCTGAACCTGTTGTGCCAACACCAATAACCTCCACCTTATCTCCGCACTCCTCGCCTACCTCCAGAAGCCCTTGTCTCACAGCCTCTATCGGCCTGCCTGCGGTTGCAAGGTATCTCCTTGCTATAAGCCTCATCTCCTTATCTATAAGCACAACATTTGTGCTCGTAGAGCCTACATCTATGCCGAGATAGGCAGGAGTCTTTTCTCCCTCTTTAAATGGGTAATCTGTCTTATCCTTCTGCGAGGGGTGGTTCTTCGGCCGAGAGAGCGGGTCAAGTCCTTTTTCCTTTTTTCTGCCGGATTTTATATATTCCTCAAAGTCTTGAATACCCTTAAACCGGCCAATGCCTTTACCTTTTTCTATCGCATTAAATACAGCGCCAATAGCGCCCATCGAGGCAAAATACTTTGGCACAATATACTCGTTATCACTCAGTTCAAGCACATCTTTAAACGCCTTTCTCACACCCGGGTTTGCGGCAACACCGCCCTGGAATGCGACAGGCCTTAAAAAGTCCTTGCCCTTTCCAATAGTGCCTTTAAAATTTCTGGCAACTGCATAACAAAGCCCCGCGACAATATCATAGTCGGGTGTTGCAGCCTGCTGGAGGTGAATCATATCGCTCTTTGCAAAGACACTGCATCTGCCGGCAACTCTCGGAGGGTTCTGTGATTTCAAGGCAAGATTGCCGAACTCTTCAATAGTAAGTTTTAACCGAGTCGCCTGCTGGTCTAAAAAAGAGCCTGTGCCGGCAGCACAGACTGCATTCATCTGAAAATCTTCAATCCTTATCTTTTTGGCATCGCCGTCTCCCCGCTGAGCAGGGTCTGGGGCCAAAAGAATTAATTTAGCATCCTGCCCCCCCATCTCTATGACTGTTCTCACCTCAGGATAGAAATATTCTGTAGCCTTTGCCTGGGCTATGACCTCATTTGTAAAACTCGCGCCTATAAGAGGGGCAACAAGTTTTCCGCCTGAACCTGTAAGGGCAACAGCCCTTATTCTGTTGACTGGAAATCTGGTGAGCACGTCAGAAAGCACAGCAATGGTAGTCTCCAAAGGCTGGCCTTTTGTCCTTGTATAATGCTCTTCAATGACATTTCGCTTTTCATCAATAACCACTGTATTTGCGCTCACAGAGCCAATGTCAATACCTATAAAAACAAGATTGTTATTCTCCAAGACACACCTCCACTCTCTTATGACAATAGTTGTATATTATCAACAATTTTTACCATATTGTCAACCATTTGTATAAGTCTGTCAGCAACACATAAACTGTCCTTTTTATAGCACATGAATTGTCCTATTGTATGGTTTCCTAAATTTCAAGGAGGAGACCATGAAACGGACA
>MGRL01000092.1 GCA_001798165.1 Deltaproteobacteria bacterium RIFCSPHIGHO2_02_FULL_43_33 | reverse complement strand
CTTGTTGCCATACAGATTGTCATCAGCAAAAAAGACCATCCTGCCGGGTAGTGACTTCAATTCCTCTATCACCTCCGGTATCGGCCTGTATCTAAAGCCCTTGCCCCAGAATGTGGTTACAGAGCAGTAGTGGCAGTCGTGAGGGCATCCGCGCGAGGCCATGAGCAGGCTGCTTGAAAAGTATCTGCCTCTTTTAAGCAAGTCCAGCCGCGGTTTTGGCAGATTTACAAGCGTATGCCGGCCTGTGCCCCTGTATACTTTTTTAAGCTTGCCTTGGATAAAATCTTCCAGCGCTGCGGGCCATACATCTTCTGCCTCGCCTATAACAATACAGTCCGCATATTGTGCCGCCTCTTCAGGAAGCATTGAGGCATGGATGCCGCCAAGTATTACAGGCACACCCCTTTTCCTGAACTCCTGCGCTATCTCATACGCACGAGGGGCAAGCGCCGTCATGGTAGTTATTCCTACCAAGTCAGGCTTGGCGTCAAAATCAATATCCTCTATATTATCATCTGTAATAGTGACTTCAAAACGGCTGTCAGTCAGGCCGGCAATTGTGGGGAGGGATAGCTGCGGGATAGGATATTTATTCCTTTTCTTTTTATTATTCCCCAGGTTTTTTTTGTGAGCAGGATATATGAGCGTGAGTTTATATTTCAAGATAATACCGTGTCTTTTGAGTTTTTAATTTGCAACTTACTTTAACGACTCCATATACTCCTGCCACTCCATTGGCAGTATATATTTCTTTTTATTATTGCACTCCTTGCAGCAAGGAACCATATTGCCTTTGGCGCTTTTCCCGCCGCGAATTATAGGCACAATGTGATCCATGGTAAGCTCCTGGGGTTTAAATTTCTTATGGCAATAATAGCAGATACCGGTGCCGCGTTTGTTTTTCCACCACGGACTGTCTCTTAATTCCCGGGCCTTTGCCTTTTCCCTCTTTATTTCTTCCTCGCTTACATATGAAATGAAAGAGTGCGCTAACATGTGACATAAAAACTAACATAAGTTCAATAAAATGTGAAGCTTGAAATAAAAACAGGGGCGCTCTTTCTATCTCGCCCCCGAATATTTAATAGTGTCTAAGTTAATAACTCCGCCCACAGGACGCGGCATACGGCGGGCTATGGCAGTTAAAGGCAAAATAATTATTTTGCAAGCTTAGAGGCTATTGTTGCCACATATTTACCCTGAAACCGCGCTGCAGCCAGTTCATTTTCGCTCGGCATCCGTTCACCCTGGCCTCCGGCAATAGTTGATGCGCCATAAGGAGATCCGCCAGTTATTTCATCTATACGCATCTGTCCCTGAAAACTGTACGGCAGACCGGCAATAACCATGCCTTGATGAAGAAGTGTGATATGAAAACTAAGGATCGTAGATTCCTGACCTCCATGCTGTGTAGCAGAGCTTGTAAATACGCTCCCCACCTTACCAACAAGGGAACCTTTAACCCAGAGCTGGCCTGTTGCATCAAGGAATTGACGCATCTGCCCGCACATATTCCCAAACCGTGTTGGCGTGCCAAAGATGATTGCGTCTGCAGAGGCCAATTCATCTATAGTGCACACTGGAACATGGGCAAATGCCTTTTGAGGTTCTACTGCCCCCATTTTTTTCAGCGTCTCTTGCGGCAGAGTTTCTGAAACGCGGCGCATTTCTACCTGCGCGCCTTTTACCTCTTTAGCGCCTTCTGCAACAGCCTCTGCCATGCGGTGAATATGGCCATACATGGAATAGTAGACAACGAGTACTTTCATAGTTTATACCTCCTTTTTGCTGTTTTACCCTGTAAAAAATCGTGCTTATTAGAGTATTGATATATTTATAGCAGATATTTTTATAACAGCAAGTTTATAAAAAGAATTTTAAAAGGAGAAAGACAAATTAAAAGAAATACGGCAGGACATACTATACAGAGCATCATAACTTCGCATACCTGTGTTGCTCCTCGGCTCGTCGTTGCGGCGTATGCTAAAAATACGCCTCACTCCTCACCTTCGTCGCGCCTTGGTCTGCTGTGTTCTGACGCTCTGTATGCTGCTCTCTTTATGTCGTTGTGTATACTTAAGGCTCCAATTCTCCAAGGGCCTTTATAGCATTGGCCTTGGTATGAGCAGAACCCTTTACAGCAAAATATAGTAAGGCATCCTCAGCCTTTTTATCACCGATTTTTCCAAGGGCTTCTATTGCCTTTTCTACAACACCGCTGTCTTCGTTCTTTAACATCAACATAATAGAATCTGTCAATCGGGGGTCTCTAAAATCCCCCAGGGCCTCTACAGCAACCCTTTGTACTATATGGCTGCTGTCTGAAAGACATTCCACTAAAGGAGACATTATTCTTGCGTCACCCAGTTTTCCAAGCACCCTTATTGTAGCAGCCCGGACATCCTCAATAGAGTCTTTAAGAGCCTTAAGAAGCAGCAAAATGGCCTTTTGGCTTTTTAAGCCATTCAGCGCGTAGACAGCGCGAATTTTTGCTAACCGTTCGCCTTCGTTTATAATCTTTTCAATGGTCTCCATCCGTTCTCTGGTCTCAATCTTTTCCAGAGACGCTGCTGCCAGTTTTCTTATATTTTCGTCGGGGTCCTTTAAAGACCTTACCAAAATCTCTTTCTTTTTATCCATATTCTATTGCTACCAAATATCATTCAAAGTTGCAAGGATTTTATGGCTTCCATATGCAGCACAACAACTTATCCCTAAAAAATCAATCGCTATTTGTGGGACTTATACATAGGTTGTTAAATTATTATTTTCTGCTATATTATGAAAACGGGGAGTGTCTACCTGTTTATCATGAACAATAAAACCAAAGCAAAGGAGAAAGAACCATGAAGCGAAAGATTTTTTTGTTGACGCTTATAAGCGGGATGAGCATAGCATGGATATTTGCCGGCTACACACCTGCTGTGGCAGGAGGAGGGTGCTATTCCAACCGTGACCTAAACGGAGAATACATATTCAATCTTGTTGAGGTGCGGACTGAAACCTTCCCTATCCCAGGAACTAATTATTGCGACCATACAGGGGTAGTAAACTTTGATGGGGTAAGCGCAGCTACAGTAACAGACACAAGACGGTGCAGCCTTACCGGTCTGGTCACAGAGGCTGCCTCGTTAACCTATTCTGTAAATTGTGACGGTAGTTTGGTAATTGATGAACCGGTTGATCCCAATCCAGTTCATGGCCAGATTGTAAATCGTGGACACGGTATCCTGCTTGATGGAACTACAAAAACAAATCCCAATAGTCTCATATTCCACGGTATTGCAATGCAGAGGTAGAGCGGTCAATCTTTACGAATAATAAGGAGGAGACACTTCCCGTATTTGTCTGCATAATAAGATTTGATGAGACAAAGGCTATTTCGAAGAGTGCGCTTGCCTATTTCGGCCCTACCACACTTAAAGTATAGGCATCCAGATTGATATATCTCCGGGCTGTTTTTAATATGTCGTCTGCTGTAACTGCCTCTATCTTGCCGGGATATCTCTTGTATTCGTCAAAGCCAAGGCCTAAAAGCTCATTGTTTGCCATATCTGATGCCTGAGCCGAGTTTTCCTGAAGCCCCATTTCATAGCCGCCTATAAGTGCGCTCTTTGCCCTCTTCAATTCTTCATCTGTCACCTTTTCTGTAATAACCTTTTTTAATTCCCTTAATATACCTTCTATTGCCTTGTCTTTTTTATCAGGGGCTGTACCCATATATACGGCAAATACCCCTGGCTCAACACCTTCCTTTGAAAATGCGCTTACAGCGTATGCAAGGCTTTCTTTATCTCTCAGCTCCACAAACAGCCTGCCGCCCTGGCTGGAAAGTATCTCTGTAAGAACCCCCAGCGGATACCGCGCCTCGCTGGTAATGGTTGCGCCAAGAAAGCCCAGACCAATATGGGCTTGTTGTTTTTCTTTTACATCACCAGTTTTTTTAATATGTCCTTGTCTGTCATCCATGGGAAGATTTCCCAGAGGTTTGGCCTTTCGGTTAAAGCCGCCCAAGAGGCCTTCAATCTTTTTTATGGCTTCATCCTTATTGATATTGCCAACAATGGATATAACCATATTTTGCGGGACGATGAGTCTCCTATAATGGTTTACAATATCTTTTCCCTTAAAGCTTGATACAGTTTTATCAGTGCCAACGACCGGCATCCTGTAAGGGTGCTTTTCATAAAGCGCTTTATAAAACAGCTTGAATGTGTAACCAGGCAAATAATCCTCCTGCCTCTTTATAGCCGCAAGTATTTCTTTCCTTGTCTTTTCCAGTTCATCCTGGGGGAATGTTGGGTTAAGAAGGCAATCTGCAATCATCTCAATTCCATTATCAAAATATCTGCTTAAGAATTTTCCTGATATACCGATAGAGTTTTTGCCTGAGAAACCGTTTATACTGCCGGCCATGCCTTCTATTTCTCGCGCAAGTTCAGCAGCTGTTCTTTTTTCGGTTCCTTTGGTAAGCATGCCTGCCAGAAAATTCCCAAGACCGTTTGTCTTTTCATCTTCATATCTTAATCCGCCCGGGAATGCCACATAAACGGCAACCGTAGGATTGGAGTGGTCTTCTTTTACGAGAAGGGTTATGCCGTTTTTAAGTTCTATCTTTACCGCCTCTTCGCCCTTTTTGAACGTATTGTTTGATTTCTTAGGCTCTTCACTTTGCGATAACGAGATATTGGCTACCCCTGCGGCTGAAACAATATCTTCTTTATTGACGACATCTTTCTCAACCTTTGGCAGCATAAAGGCAGTTGTCATATTGTCTTCTCTCAGATACTGCCGTACCATTCGTTTTATATCATCAGATGTTACCTTTGATATGCCGTCAAGATATTTTCTTTCATAAGCTATATCGCCGGCAGTTACCTCAAAATAGCCGAGCTGCCTTGCCCTTCCTTCCATGGTCTCCCGTTCATATATAAAATCGCTTTCAAGATTAAGCTTTGCCTTGTCTAATTCAGCAGGCGAAACCCCTTCGTATCGTATCTTATAAAGCTCCCTCAAAATCTCTTCTATAGCCTTTTTTGCATTCTTTGCCTCAAGATTTGCATTCACAAAGAACACGCCTGGCTCTTTTGGGGTCATTGCATAGGTTGAGATGCCATGAACTATCTGTTCTTTTTCCTTCAGTCTCTGGTAAAGCCTTGAGCTTTCCCCTTGCCCAAGAATATTTGCAAGCACATCTATTGCATAAGCGTCAGGGTGGCTTAGCTCAGGTATGTGAAATGCTATGCCGAGATGGGTTTCCTTTATCTCATCACTGGAGATAGTTGTTTTCAGCTCATTCTGCAAAGGCTCTTGCGGTCTTGCCTTGTGTGGTTCAGGGCCTGATTTAAAGTCTTTAAAACTATTTCTTACAGCATCCAGCGCCTTGTTTTTATCAAAGTCTCCAACCACAACCAGTGTCATGTTGTTGGGGATATACCATTTTTTGAAAAAATCAAGAATCTGCTCGCGTGTAAAAGTTTTTACTATCTCTGTATATCCTATGACCGGTCTTTTGTAGGGATGGGTCGTATATGCGGTGGAAAAGATATTCTTGTAGAGTTTCCTGCCAGGGTCATCCTCGCCCATTCTAAGCTCTTCCAACACGACCTCCAACTCTTTCTTAAGCTCATTGGGGTCAAAGGATGAGCGCTGTATTGCATCTGAGATTATATCAAGCCCTGTATCAAAATATCTGCTCGCTACCGCAAGGTGATAAACTGTATTATCGTAGGAGGTGTAGGCATTTATATAACCGCCTGCTGCCTCAACCTCGCCTGCAATCTGTCCGACCTTTCTCTTTTCAGTGCCTTTGAAAAGCATGTGCTCAAATACATGGGCTATGCCTGCCTCTTTCTCAGTTTCATCAGCGCTGCCAACCCTGACAAACATCTGGACCGCAACAACTCTTGCAGAGTGGTCTTCTTCAAGGATTACGGTCATACCGTTATCTAATTTTGTCTTGAATACATCCCCCTGCTTAAAACTTGCAGGGGCAAGCTTTGTCTGGGCAGCGCAGTAGGTTGAAAAGAAGAATGGCAAAAGGATTGCCAATAATACTTTTACAAATCTTAATCTCATGGTGTTCTCCCTTTTCATAAAGTATTGAACAATCACGCATAGATTAAAATAACAAAGACAAATTTGCAATACTTTAAATTTTGATTAAAATATGTTAACCATAAGCCAGATTCGGACATAGTAATACAATTGGCTTGACAGGATTACCGGGTTATATTATAAAGCCTTTCAAAAGACGAGAAACTTAAATATCCGATTTTTCCAAAATATGAAAGAAGTTTCATAATGGCATTCACCTTGCACAGACAGACAGAATTACACCTTAATAGCTTTTTTTATATCGTTTCATTAAAAGGGGCAGACCATACAGTCTGCCCCTTTTGTTTTTCCTGGCATTAAAAATCTCACAGAAAGGAGGTGAAGGTTCAGGATTAATACAAACGAATTAAATAATCTTACATGCAGGACGAGGCTTTAGCCTTGCT